>CAJGCF010000054.1 GCA_904501865.1 uncultured Clostridia bacterium | reverse complement strand
ATATTGTGCAAATGCAAAGAGAAAATACGAAGCAACATAAGATGTTGCGAGAATTTTATCTGTGGCAGGTGCGGATATTTGCCACACAAAACCGTGTGAGTTCAATTCTTTTCGGCTATAGCCGAAAAGAGTTGGACTCATACGCCCTTCGGCTATAACATAAAAGTCTCCGCGAAATCGTCGCGGAGACTTTTATGTTTAGTCATGTAAAATTAAGGTCTCAGCTATGGCTCGGGCAAGTAGCTCCCCTGCTGATATAGCCTCACTCGTACTGTTTCCAACAGCGCCTACGTCCACCATAAGATAATATTTTGTGAGATCACTGTTATATGCGCTTGACGATACCACTGTTGGCATACAGATATGGCTATTATCAAGATTGAGCTTCTGTCTGAGCGTCAGGGCGAGCGAAAGGTTCTCCTGCCAGTACTCACACGCACTTTGATCCCCACTCACAGTCAACCTTATCTGTGCAGTTGCCTCGTCTGTGTTGGATAACGTTCGGATCAGACTTCCGTCGGTGTTTACGAGGTACATACGGTGCACGTCTATTACATATTTTATGGAAGGATATATCTCAAGCATAGTATTGACGGTGTCTCTTGCGCGCTGATATGCGTTGACACCCTCATCGGCATCGTGTATGACGGTACAGTGAACAGTAGAAAGCCCCATTGAATTGAGCACCGAGCTCATTTTATCTCCAACACTCACCACACTGCAGGGTCCCTTGTGTTCTGTGTCTGTTCCACAGAAATACTCCTCTGACGTATGCGTATGTATTATCATTATCACGGGGGCGGGTTCTCCCCTCTCCTCTCCGTCCACAAAACCTCTGTCAAGAAGCCCTTCGACGTCGATATTCTTACCCGTGTAGTTGACAATATAGCCGTTTCCCCTATCGGCTTGGGACATATCAACGCTCACAACCGACTGCATAGTTTCCGCCGATGTCTCATCCTCATCGCGTGCGGTTCCCGATTCCGTATTTCCTTCGCTCTCGTTGGATTCAGTCGTTTCACTCTGCGTATCGTCCGAGGAGCTTTCCAAATAGGCTGAACTTTCAGTCTGCTCTTGGCTCTCGGACTCTCTGCTGTCATCAGACGGTAAGATCCCATTATTCTCAAAAAATTCCATCATCGACGCGGACGCGTCCGAACAAATGAAAACCACAGCAATGACAAATAGAGCTACAATGACCAGCGCCGTAGCTCGTATTCTTCTTCTCTTGTGCGAAATAGGTGGAAAAAGAGGCTCGTTCTCCTCGAAAAGAACGTCCTTCTGCTCCCTGTTTATTATTTTGTTTTGATTATCCATCGTTACACGTCGTCTCCTTTTACAAAACGGCAGCCCTTATTAAAGGTCCCCGCTAAATTTTATTACAGACGATCTTCAAATATGACCACCTAAAATTTACAATTTATAGCCCTTATTTAATTGTTTTATTCAAAACTAGAGTTTATAATTATCCTACAATACCGAAAGGATTGATAATCGTGTAAGTTTTGCACAAAATCAGGCTCTCTCAACTGTGCATTTTCACGATTATAATTTTATATTTGCTTATTCTATTGATTATTCTCGGAAATTATGATATAATATGATGTATATTATGAGCTTGGTATGATGTCAGGCACATTAAAACTCACAAGGTATCAAAACAACGATATTTTCCACGATTTTTCACAAACAGGAGGACCTCACCATGACAAAGCGCATTATCGCTTTATTCCTTTGTATTGTAGCTTGTGTCGCTGTCTTTGCGGGATGCAGCAAGGGTATCGACCCTCAGTCTGAAGACAGAGGACAACAATTCACTATGTATCTTTCGGAAAGCATTTACGATCTTGATCCCGTAAACGCTTACACTAACGAGTCCACAAGATCCGTTGTGGGAATGCTATTCGATACTCTTTTCAGACTTGATGAAAAGGGTAAGGTCAGAAATTCTCTTGCCGAAAAATACACGGTATCCGAGGATAAAAATACCGGTGAATACTATATGTACATATACATAAAAGAGGACGCAAGATGGTCGGATAATATTCCCGTTACTGCGGATGACGTTGTGTTTGCTTGGAAGAGAGTCCTTTCCTATAACGAATCTCACGAGGCGGCCGCTCTCCTCTACGATATAAAGAACGCGCGCGCTTATAGCGAGGCGGAGGTCACCGAGGACGATATCGGTCTTTGGGCTGACGACAGACTTGTTACCATACAATTTGAAGGTCCTATAGACTACGACCAGTTCATTCTCAATCTCACAAGCCTGGCTCTCGCGCCTCTGCGTGAGGACGTGGTCTCCAAAAACGTCGACTGGGCGAAAAAATCCAGCATTATGGTATCCAGCGGTCCTTTCAAGCTTTCGAAAGTGGGATATTCTGCAAACGGCGCCGTGCTCTATGATGATATCAATTATTCTACACCCAAAATCGACGAGAATAACAAGGTCATGACAGACCGCGACGGTAACAGAATATACATAGATGCTACAGAATACGACTCCTTCAAGAATCAGGTTATGAATAGCTTCATAATCGAAAGAAATATGTACTATTACAGAAACTCTGATAAGAATGAGTACCTTGATAAGTCCGTTACCCCTTACAGAATTCTCGTTGATTGCTCTATGTCCGCCGAGGACATCAAGAAGGGCTACGAGAGCGGTGCTATCCTCTACGTCGGTGACATTCCGCTGTCTATAAGAAAGGATGTCAAGGACTCCGCCATTGAGGGTGAGTCTATGTCGACTAACACCTGCTATTTCAATCAAAACGCATATATTGATAACGGTACCGAGGAGGGCTATCAGCTCTTCGCCATCAAAGAAGTTAGACAAGCGCTCTCTATGGCTATTGACAGAGCTTCCATCGCAAGAGACGTCGTATTTGCAGAGGCGGCAACAGGTCTTGTTCCTATGGGAGTGTTCGACTCCAACTCTATTAAGAGTATGTTCAGAGACGTCTCCTCCAACAATTTCAAATATCTCTCTTGGAATTTGACCGAGGCAGATGCTTTACTCAAAGCAGCAAATATAACTCCCTCTGATTATTCCTTCTCAATCACCGTTGCAGCTTATGACGATGTCCACGCTTATATTGCAGAGGCTCTTGTAGCAGCTTGGGGCCCCGAGGGACTTGGATTCAACGTAACTATCAAGGAAAGAGGCACGGTAGCAAATAACGATTACCACAGAGACGTGAAGGACATTCCCTCCGATCTGTGTGACGATCTCTGGGCAGAGGATTTCAAAGAGGGTGATTTTGAGGTAATAATCATAGACCTCGTAGCTCCCTCCGTGGATCCCTTCTCAGTTTTGGCTCCTTTTGCTAAGGCCTTCTCGGGTCAGAGCATGGATATGACGGGCTCTACCGAGGACTACCAGCTTTCTTCCCATGTAACAGGTTACGAATCTGAGGAATATAACTCTTTGATGGAAAAGATATTTGCGGAGAAAAATCCCGAAAAGCGCTCGGCAAATCTTCACAACGCAGAAGCTATTCTTATGGAAGATATGCCTGTTATCCCGATTGTTTTCAACAAGTCTGCTTATATTATCAACGATGAGGTAATAGACCTCAAGATCAAGAGCAAGAATTCCAACTATTATATGCCCGTCTCCTTCCAGACGGCAGAGGTTAAGGAATACGAAGATTATCTATATGATTGCGCGAAATTCATATATGATAATTTTGACTCCTTCAAAACCAATCCCCTCTCTTATTTCGGTAGTAGCGTGTATTCCTCTTTGACCGCAGATGAGTTCATTGGAGAGACCTCGAACTACTCCTTCCTGTTTGACGACAAGGATTATGATTTTCTACCTGAGCCAAGCACAGAAACGGAAACCGAAAGTAGTAGTGAGAGCAAATCCGAAACAACTGCAAACGAAGACTAATCCCACAATTTAATAGTAAAGGCTCTTTTCCCCTTACAAGAGATGAGAGCAAGACCAAAGGACAGACATACGCGTCTGTCCTTTTTTATGTATCGAAGCACAAGATGAGTCAAATTGTTTAAAAATAAGCATTTTTTTCAATAATATTGTAGACAAAAATAATTTTTGGTGATATAATATAAAATGGTAATGTGTTGCTATGCTTTTATAGGGAGGTGACGTTTTTGGAGATATTCAATCTATTTCCCGGCTCTTGGGTGTCCAATTGCTATGTGCTCGTAGCAGAGGACAAGCAAGGGAAAAAGCACGCCGCCGTAATAGATCCCAGCGCCAACAGTGAGGAAATAGTATCACTAACGGAATCCGTGGGCGCCCATCTTGAATATATCATTCTGACACACGGTCATTTTGATCATATAATATCACTTGACAGTCTCCGCGAAGCAACTAACACCGCGGTATATATCCACAGGGACGATGCCGAGATGCTGAGTGACGGTAAGAAGAATGCATACAAGATTTTCTTCGATCAGGATATGATATGTAGACCCGCGGATAAATTGCTTTTAGATGGCGATAAGCTGACACTTGGAGACGACACCTTAGAGGTCATCTCCACACCGGGACACTCCAAGGGCTCTATTTGCCTCAAATGTAAGGATATTATGATTACGGGAGATACTCTTTTCGCACAGGGCTACGGCAGGTACGACCTTCACGGTGGAAACGCTACACAGCTGATAAGCTCACTGAGATCTTTTGAATCATACGACAAAAGCATCACGATATACCCGGGTCACGGCGGCTCCTGCACTCTCGGAGAGGCGCTTGACAATATTTTCTGACTTTTTAACCCCAAGAACATACAACAGAAAGGATCTTAAAAATGGATTTCAAACGTCTTGCAGAATTACTCTTTCCTCATATAACTGAAACTCCTGATCAGATAGAGGCAAAATATCCCCGACGCACTCTCCCAGAGGGCGCAAAGGTCACAAGATTTGCTCCCAGCCCCACGGGCTTCGTTCACTTCGGAGGTCTTTTCCCTTCTACCGTAGGCGAGAGACTTGCTCATCAATCGGGTGGCGTTTTCTACCTTAGAATAGAGGACACCGACGCAAAGCGTGAGGTCGAGGGTGCGGCAGAGGGACTTATCAAAACTCTTGCCAAGTACGGCATACACTTTGACGAGGGTGCTATACTTGATGAGAGCGGAAATGTCTCCGACAAGGGCGCTTACGGTCCGTATAAGCAGAGCATGAGAGGTCCTGTCTATCAGGTCTACGCAAAGCAACTAGTACGTGAGGGCAAGGCTTATCCCTGCTTCACCACAGAGGAGGAGCTTGACGAGCTTCAGCAGGTAAATAAAAAAGAAGAGATAAAGAACACCGACTGGAAGGCAGAGGCAGAGGCTCGCCGCGCGGAAATGCTTGCTCGCAGAAGCTTCACCATTGAGGAGGTCGAAGAGCATCTTGAGGCTGGACACCCCTTTGTGCTCCGTATTCTCGCGAATGGAGATCCCGAGAAAAAGACAAAATTCACGGATCTTGTTAAGGGCGCGCTGGAGATTCCCGAGAACGATGAGGACTTCGTTCTTCTCAAATCCGACGGCATTCCCACCTATCACTTTGCGCACGCGGTTGACGACCACCTTATGGGCACAACCCACGTCATACGCGGTGAGGAGTGGCTCCCAAGCCTTGCAAAGCATATTCAGCTCTTCTCTTATCTCGGATTCAGACTTCCAAAATACATGCACATAGCCCAGATAATGAAGCTCGATGAGAGCGGCAACAAGAAAAAGCTCTCAAAGCGAGATATGGGTGCTAATATGGACGACTACACACGTATGGGATATTGCCCCGAGGCAGTGTGTGAGTACATTATGACGCTTCTCAACTCCAATTACGAGGAGTGGCATATGCAGAATGCAGACAAGCCATACACGGATTTCCCTTTCAACATAAAGAAAATGTCAACGTCTGGCTGCCTTTTTGACTTTGGAAAGCTCAACGACGTTTCAAAGAACGTTATCTCCCGTATGAGTTCCGCAGAGGTCACCGAGAAGGTAACTTCGTGGGCTCTTGAATTCGACGCGGAATTCGGTCAAGCTCTCGCGGCGGATCCCTCTTTTGCGGAATCTATATTCGCCATAGGCAGAGGCGGCAAAAAGCCGAGAAAAGACCTTGCTACGTGGGCAGATGCCAAAGATTATATGGGATTCTTCTATGATAACTTCTTCAAAATCGAGGAGAGCTATCCGGATAACTTTGACAGAGCCGATATAGTTGCAACTCTCACAAAATTCTCCGAGGGATATGACGAGAACGACGATATGAACGTATGGTTCGACAAGATAAAGGCAATAGCCGAGTCTCTCGGATATTCTTCGGATATGAAGGCATACAAGGCAGAGCCCGAAAAGTATAAGGGCAGTGTTGCGGATATCAGTATGTTCATTCGCCTTGCCGTTACGGGAAAGACCAACGCTCCCGATCTTTACACTGTAATGCATATCATAGGCAAAGAGAAAACTCTTGCGAGAATTTCGAATATGATAAATAGCTTGAAATAACAAATTAATGGAGACAGACATGGCAGAGATCAACAGCAATTTTATACACGATATAATCGACGAGGACATAGCGACGAATCCCGGTCTTAAAATACACACTCGCTTCCCTCCCGAGCCCAACGGATACCTTCACATAGGCTCTGTAAAGGCGATCTGCGTCAACACCGACGTTGCTAACAAATATAACGGACTTTTCAATCTCCGTTACGACGACACCAATCCCGCCAAGGAATCCGACGAGTTTGTCCGCTCTATACGCGAGGACCTTGAGTGGCTCGGCGCCACTCCCACGGGTGGAGTCTTTTACGGCTCTGACTACTTTAGCAAATGCTACGAGTTTGCGGTCCAGCTCATAAAGCAGGGCGACGCTTACGTTTGCGACTTGTCCAAGGACGATCTTGCGGATTATAAGGGTACTGACCGCACCGTTGCCTCCAAGGAGTCGCCTTACCGTAACAGAACGGTTGAGGAAAACCTTGAGCTCTTTGAGCGTATGAAGAACGGTGAGTTCCCCGACGGCGCGCGCACGCTTCGCGCCAAGATAGATCCCTCATCCGACAACCCCTATCTCCGAGACCCCGTAATTTATCGAATAAAGCACATACACCATCACCGTCAGGGCGACGAATGGTGCGTATATCCTATGTACGACTTCGCGCATCCCATTCAGGACGCACTTGAGGGTATCACTCACTCCCTCTGCTCCAGCGAGTTCCGCAATCACCGCCCTCTCTACGATTGGGTGGTAGAAAAGATAGGCTTTGAGCAGAAGCCTCATCAGTGGGAATTCGGACGTATGAATATCACGTATACGGTCATGTCCAAGCGCTATTTGCGCCAGCTCGTTGAGGAAAATCACGTTGACGGCTGGGACGACCCCCGTCTACCCACTCTTTGCGGTCTCCGTCGCCGCGGATATACTCCCGGTGCCCTTTTCACCTTTGTTCGTGAGGCTGGAGTTACCAACACCGACCACACGGTCGACGTTCGTCAGCTTGAGGCGTGCGTGCGTGATGACCTTAACGAGAACGCTCTGCGCCGTATCGCAGTAGTCAATCCCATAAAGGTAATTATTGACAACTATCCTGAGGACAAGGAGGAAATGATCACCGTTTCCAACCACCCGCAAAAGATAGAACTTGGCACTCGCGAGGTGCCTATGACACGCGAGATATATATTGATGCCGATGACTTTGCCGAGGTTCCGCCTCCCAAGTTCTTCAGGCTCAAGCCCGACGGCGAGGTTCGTCTTATGGGCGGATATATCATCAAGTACGCGGGAATCGAAAAGAACGAGGACGGCAGTATCAAGTGTATTCACGCAACCGCCGACCTTGAAACAGGCAACGGTATGCCCGCAGACGGCAGAAAGATAAAGGGCACGATACATTGGCTCTCCGCTAAATATGCAAAGCCCGTAGCTCTTATGCTCTACGACCGTCTGTTCAACATTGAGAACACCGCAGACGTGCCCGAAGGTCAAACTTATCTTGATTTTCTCAACCCCGACTCTCTTACAAAGGTAGAGGGCGCCATGGTAGAGCCTTGCCTTGAGGACGCAAAGCCCGGTGAGAGATTCCAGTTCGTCCGTGTAGGCTACTTCTGCAAGGATACCAAGAATGAAAATACCTTTAACCGTGTAGTATCTCTCAAGGACAGTTTCCCTAAAAAATAACACAAGAACAATATGGGGAAGAAATGCTTTCTTCCCCATATTTTGAAAAATTCATATCGGTAGGCTAGCGTTAAAATTAATTTATTACTATTTGTGCCGCCCGGAGCGGCGGAATGGAGATTTATATGCCGGATTTTATTCAAAATAACCCTGCTTTATCAATATTTGCGGCATACGTTGCCATAATATCCGTAATCTCAGTGTTTGTGTGCATATACGACAAGAGAATATCAAGAAAAAACAGAGTCGAGCTGCGTGTTTCGGAGAAAAATCTGTTCATACTCTCTATCCTCGGCGGCTCGTTCGCTATGTACACCTGTATGCTCCTTATCAGACACAAAACAAAGCACCTGAGATTTATGCTTGGGCTACCCCTGATATTCGCGGCGCAAGCGGTGCTGGTTTATCTGCTTTTTCACTTCGGAATCTTCTGATCGTTTGTGCAAAAGCACCAAAATCCAAGCGTGCATATCGTATTTTTTTACAAAAAACACACTTGCGTAAAGAATTAAATAATGATATAATATTATATGTAAACAAAGGCTATGATGAAGTCAGCCCTTTTCGGCTCATATTTCAGAGAGTCCGCGGTCGGTGCGAGCGGATATATGCGAGATGAGGCATTTCCCTTCGGAGCTTGTTCGGTCAAAGCGACGCGTGGCGTTCGCATATAGCCGCGCACGGCAGACACCGTTACATGTCAGCAAAGTGTTGGCTTTATTTTTTTGACAAGGTCAGAATGCGGGTGGTACCGCGGAAAATGTATTTCCGTCCCGATTCTCTTTTGAGAATCGGGGCTTTTTTACGGTTAAAATTAATTTATATACAATTTGAAAGGAATTTCAAAAATGAAAGAGACTCTTAACAGAATCAAGGCGGAAGCGTTGGAGATAATCGCGTCTCCCGATATTGACGATGCCGCTCTTGAAAATCTCAGGATCAAATATCTCGGAAAGAAAGGCGAGCTGACCGCCGTTCTTCGCGGTATGGGCCAGCTTTCCCCCGAGGAGCGCCCTGTCGTCGGTCAGATAGCTAACGAGGTAAGAGAGCAGATAGAATCTGCTATATCAGAGAAAAAGGCATCTCTTGCCGAAAAAGCACTTGACGCACAGCTTGCCGCTGAAAAGCTTGACGTTACCGTCCCCGGCAAAAAGGCAAAGGTAGGTCACCGTCACCCCCTCACTCTCGTGCAGAGAGATATGGAGGAAATATTCATAGGTATGGGATTCTCTATTGCCGAGGGACCCGAGGTCGAGTACGATTACTACAACTTCCAGGCACTCAATATTCCAGAAAATCACCCCGCGCGTGACACGCAGGACACCTTCTACATCACAGACAAAATTCTCCTCCGTTCCCAGACCTCTCCCGTTCAGGCGAGAGTTATGGAGACTCAAAAGCCTCCGATACGTATAATCTCCCCGGGTCGCGTTTACCGTAGCGACGCTATGGACGCAACGCACAGCCCTCTCTTTCATCAGATGGAGGGTCTGGTAGTTGACAAGGGCATCACTATGGGCGACCTCAAGGGTATGCTTGAGTCCTTTGCAAAGGTAGAGTTCGGCGAGGACACGAGAATCCGCTTCCGTCCTCACCACTTCCCCTTCACCGAGCCCTCCGCTGAGGTCGATATCTCCTGCTTTATGTGCGGCGGCAAGGGTTGCCGTCTTTGCAAGGGCGAGGGCTGGATCGAGATCCTCGGCGCAGGTATGGTGCACCCCAACGTT
>CAJGCF010000053.1 GCA_904501865.1 uncultured Clostridia bacterium | reverse complement strand
AGATCCTGTTTGAGCTATTTTTCTCTAGCTTCTTTTACTTCTTAGAGTTGTGTTACTCTTTTCTTTTGACAGATCTGTATTCGCACTTGCTTTTTTGCTTTGTACTTATTTCTTCTGTTGTTCAATTGTCAAGGTTCAATCTGTTGCCGATTTTTTGCGGCAACTCGTATATTCTACCATAACATTTTTGTTTTGTCAAGAGGTTTTTTGCAATTTTTTTAAAAAAATTCAAAAGAGTTTATAGACATCTCACCACCGACTGTTAAAACAACAAAATTTGTCGCAAATACGGCGTTATTTAATAATGAATGGTCAAAATGCAGCAAAAATTGTCTATATTGGCGCAAGGTTTGTCTTGAATAAGTACGTATAGTGTTGTATAATTAAAAATTAAGATAGGTCTTCACAAAAATTTTTGAGGAGGAATTAAAGATGTCTTCTTTACCAATAGCAGTTCAAGTGTATTCCGTCAGAGAGGCGGCAGGCGCGGATCTTTACGTAACACTTAAACAGATCAAAGAAATGGGATATGACGGTGTTGAATTTGCCGGACTTTACGGAAATGATCCAGCTGATATTAAAGCGTGGTGTCAGGAGCTCGGACTTGTGCCGATATCCGCCCACGTGGCACTGGTTGATATGCTGAAGGATCCCATTGGAGTTCTTTCAAAATATGCAGAGATAGGATGCAAATATGTGGTCGTGCCTTATCTTGTTCCCGAGCACAGACCCGGACACCCGAATTTCGATTATGTTGTAGAATTTATACGCATACTTTGCAAGGCCGCAAAGGCCTTAGGCATGCAGATGCTCTATCACAACCACGATTTTGAATTTTTGAAGGTTGACGGCAAATATGCTCTCGATATTCTGTACGACACCATTCCCGCAGATCTGCTTAAGACCGAGATAGATACTTGTTGGGTAAACGTTGGAGGAGAAGATCCTTCCGATTATATTAGCAAGTACAGCGGACGCGCACCCGTAGTTCATCTCAAGGACTTTAACGGTGAGAAGAGCGAGGATATGTACGAGCTTATCGGAATTGAAAAGAAAGCTCCCGCGCGTCCCTCAGGTTTTGAGTTCCGCCCTGTTGGCAAGGGGCTTCAGGACTTCGCTGCTATTCTTGAGGCGTCCCGCGCGGCAGGAGCAGAGTGGGTAGTCGTTGAGCAGGATCAGGCTACTATGGGTCTTTCCCCTATGGAGAGCATCAAGGCAAGCATAGACTACCTCAAGTCTTTTGAGTGGTAAATAAAATCGTAATTATATTGGAGGATATTTAAAATGGCAGAAAAAATGGATGCAGCTCTTGACTATAATGTAAAATCTGAGAATACAGTTGTAGACACAAGCAAAAAGCTTCGCGTTGGTATCATCGGATGCGGTTGGATCGCGGACGCTCACATGTACTCGTACAAGCGTATGCCCGACGTAGAGATCGTTGCGGGCGCGGACATCGTTCCCGGCAAGGCGGCAGCTTTCATGGCAAAGCACGGAATAACAGACGCAAAGACAGATTACGCTTCTCACAAGGAAATGCTCGATGACGAGAGTCTTGCTCTTGATGCGGTCTCTATCTGTACGTATAACCGCGCTCACGCAGAGCCTACTATATATGCGCTCAAAAAGGGCGTTCACGTAATGCTTGAAAAGCCATTCACCGTTACGCTTGATGAGGCGATCGAGGTTATGAAGGCCGAGAAGGAATCGGGCAAAGTCCTCTCTATTGGCTTCCAGCCAAGACTTGATGCCAATATGCAGCAGATCAAGAAGATCGTTGAGTCCGGCGAGCTTGGTAAAATATATTACATTCAGACGGGCGGCGGACGTCGCAGAGGAATTCCGACTCCATTTGGAACATCTTTCATTGCAAACGAGACGGGCGGAATAGGAGCTCTGGGAGATATCGGCTGTTACTCTCTCGACCTTGTTCTCAATGCTATCGGTTATCCGAAGCCTCTCACGGTTTCGGGCTACAAGTCCGATTTCTTTGGCAAAGACCCCAATTACTCGGGTTACCCCGCGGGTAAGAAGGCTGAGTATGCGGCCACTTTCGGAGTTGACGACTTTGCCGCAGCATTTGTGCGTCTTGAGGGAGGCATAATCCTCGACTTCCGTATAGCATGGGCTATGAACCTTGATACCTCCGGTGACACTATCATTATGGGTACTAAGGGAAGCCTCCGCGTTCCCTCCACTGACTGCTGGAACGGAACATTCCACAGCCCCATGAAGATCTATCACGAGGTTGCAGGACTTCAGACTGTTACTGAGGTTCCGCTTATCCCCTCGGACAATATTCCGCTCTTCGACAAGAAGATCCGCTCCTTCCTTGATGCTATCAAGTACAACCGCCCCGCGCCCGTACCGTCCTCCCAGATCATCTACAATCAGGCGATCATAGACGGTATTGCAAAGTCTGCAGAGGCAGGACGTGAGATCGAGGTAGTTATTCCCGAGATCTAATATTTTTGAAACATAAAAATAGCAGAGGCTGACCCTCTGCTATTTTTTAATTGTAATATTCCTCAAGCACCTTTGAGGCGGCGTAGGAGGCGTAAGTTCCTCCTCCCGATTTCTCTATTACCGAGGAGACCACGATGTCGGGGTCATTATAAGGTGCGGCACATACGAACACACCGTTATCTGTGTTGTTTCCGCCAAGCTGCGCGGTACCTGTTTTGGCGCCTACCGTCACAGGAACGTTTCTCATATAGTACGACACGGTTGACGAGTTTTCCACCATAGCTTTCATGCCAGACTTTACGGCATACAGAGCATCAGACGAAAGCTTCACCGTGCTGAGTATCTGGCTCTCCTGCCTGTAAACTATCTCACCCGTTGCGTATTCTCTCACGTCTTTGAGTAAATGAGCCGAATAGCGAGTTCCTCCGTTGAGAATAGTGGATATATAAACTGATAACTGCATAGGTGTGAATAGGTTGTCCGACTGTCCTATCGCCGCCGCTATCGTGTTACCCGGTTTCCAACCCTCAAGACCGTTTTGATCACGGTAATCGGGTCCCGCGAGGATTCCTTTTTTTTCATTAAGCTCTATGCCTGTGTACTGACCGAGCCCGTACGCAGAGCAATATTCATTCATTTTCTCAATTCCCATAAGCCTTCCGAGCTCAAAGAAATAACAGTTGCAGGACACGCATATCGCACCCGCTGCGTCAAGGTGAGAATGAAGTCCGGGATATACCCAGCATTTAGGCTGATAGTCGTCGTAATATGTGTACTGCCCACCGCAGTAGAATGTGGTAGATGACGTCACTGTACCGCTTGAGATTCCTGCTGCGACCATACCTACCTTAAACGTGGAGCCGGGGGCGTAAAGTCCGTCAAGTGCACGGTTATAAAGAGGCTTTAGTGAATCGGATACAAGCTTGTTGTAATTCTCGTTGTGCGTTGTAAGGTCGTACGTGGGATACGAGGCAAGCGCGAGAACCTCGCCGCTATTGGGGTCTATGGCGGTGATAGCTCCTCCTTCGGCGTCAGGACGACTTTCTACGTTTTGTTCAAGTCCGTCCTCGGCGGCGATCTGAAGTTCAATATCTATGGTGAGATATACGTCTTTTCCTGCTATTGCCTGCTTTTCTATACGGCTATCTATTATATTTCCGTCCATATCCTCCACGATGATCATAACTCCGTCCTCGCCGCGAAGATATTTCTCGAATATGTATTCACAGCCGCTGATGCCGACAATGTCGTTCATGTCGTATCCGAGAGACTGATAATATTCCCAGTCCTCAGATCTTATTTTTCCCGTTTGCCCCAGAATATGAGAGGCATATCCGGGATAAGCGTACTTTCTTTCGGTCTGAACTGTGAAGTCCACTCCTGCCAATGAGAGCTCTTCCACATATGATATGCAGGAAGCATCAAGATCTGTTGCAAAGACGTATCTGTTGTATATAGAAAAATCATTGACCTCCATATCGTATCTGACACGAATGATCTTGTCTATATCGTTGTCTGAAAAAAGAGGTTTTCCGTTCTCGTCGGTCTCATTTAGCTTGTATTTTGTGAGAAACCAATCCACTATTTCTTGCTCGGTTGGAAACTCTTGCGGTTGAGATCTGTAAAATTCGTCAAGATATGATACCGTGAGCTCATTTTTGGGCTTTTCTGAGTTGTCCTCAAGCTCATTTTGGGCAATACGCTTTAGAAGTCGGTAGTAAATATTAGACTCGATATCCTTTGCCTCAAATGAATATGAGTAATTTGGATAGACTCCGTCAAAAGGAAAGCTTGTCTCTGTTCGGTGAGATGTGTTTCCGGTATTCTCTATAGCCTCTACTGCCGCCAAGATTGCGTAATTGCGTCCCGTTTGAGTTACAGACATAGCGTCATAATCAAATATCAGATTATATGAGTAGGAGTTGTAAATTAACTTGTTACCGTTTCGGTCGTAGATCTCGCCGCGGACCGCCTGTATCGGCTCTCGCCTTTCGTACGTGTCGGTCCTTATTTTTTGCGGCTCTGATGTGGCGGCGATGTTTATCATTTTAATGAAATATCCGATACAAATTATTGCAAATATCGCCACAATACAAACAATACGGAGATGCATTTTATTTTTTAGATTCATAAAATTCACCTCCGCATTATTTTAATTTTTGATTTTTGGTTTTATAACGGCAAAAGATTCAAAGCAAATTCAAGAGCATACACAATCAGCATAACTAATATTCCCGCATTGAGAAATACTACTTTGAATATCCTGTTTTTCGGAATTGTTATCTCGCCCCTTGCCAAAACTATCTTTTTTCGAAGAACAATGGGCAGTATTATGGCCGCAAGCATAGATGCATATATAAATATACTGAAGCCTGACATTAGCAGAAGCTCAAGTCCGTGTTCAGACAAAAACTCAATATAAGCCTCTGTGTCGGAGCTCTCGGTGAGCTCGAGCATTTTTTCGGCTATTGGCGAAAGCCATGCCGAGAAGATACTGCCAAAGAAATTTATTATGGCATGGATAACTATCGTCAGGTGTATTTTTCCCGTGCTGTAATATATATATCCGAGGATAAGACCTAAGAAAAAGCAATAGAAGAACTGATACAGATTACCGTGCATAAGTCCAAATATAAGAGCAGACAGAAGCACACAAACAAAACCGCCGTATTTTTGGGTGCGGTCGATTATAAGCTTTCTGAACACCAGCTCCTCAGCTATGGGGGCTACTATCACGGTAAATATAGCTGTTATCCAGAGATTGTCGTAGTCGATAATGGAATTGAGCGCGTTGCTGTAATCATAATTCATTACGGACGATATCACTGACATTGTGAAATTGCCGATGTACGAGCCTATATACATACAGCCAAAGCTGACTATCAAAAACACCAGAAATGCACCAAAACCCATACGCCTTTTTGGCGGCGCTTTGGCCTCGCTTGATGAAATAATGATCAGAAGCACGGGGAGTGCAAAAATATATAGCGATATTGGTGAGAGGATATTCATAAACAGAGTCGTTTGGTAAAAATCGGGAGCTAAGCGCAATACCGCAAGTTGAATTATAAGAGATGCGGCTAATGATATGACAGAGAAAAGCGCATACCCGAATCCGAGACGGGAAAAATTCTTTTTTTCCTTTGCTTCATCAATAAGGACGGGTGCACCGTCTCCGGGATACGTATAAGGGTCGTCTCCCCATTCTGAAAAATTTATTTTTTCCTTTGTGTCATCCCCAAAACTGTCATTTTGGTTATTATAATCGTTATAATCGTTATAATTCAAAACATTGTCTCCTTTGATGGTGCGGTTATCTGTTTTTGTATAGAACTCCGCTTTGCAGTATATTGGGTTTTTCTATAAGTTTTCCGATGCCTATACATTCGCAGTCCATAGGATTTTTTGCCACGGTGACGCGCAGTCCCGTTCTTCTCGTGATGAGCTCGGAGATGCCGTATATATTTGCGCCCCCGCCTACAAGCATGATTCCAAAATCCGAAACGTCGCTCGCCAATTCTGGAGGAGAGCTCTCAAGCACGCTCATTATAGTACGACAGATGGCCTCAAGTGCCATATGTATCGCGTTATATACGTCCTCTGTGGTGACTTTGACGGCCTGCGCGCATTTGAGCTTCTCATTTCTTCCACTTACGTCGGCAACGCCGCGATTTACGCCCTCAACAGCCGCGCCGATCTTTACTTTTATCATTTCCGCGCTCATTTCACCGATAAACAGATTCCTTTTTGAAAGTAAGCTGTTGATAATGGCATTGTCAAGCTTGTCACCTCCGAGCTTTACCGCTCTGGACCTGACTATTACGCCCGAGCTTATAACCGCCACCTGTGTCATTCCCGCTCCAATGTCTACTATCATACAACCTCTGGGGCTGTTAATGTTCAGCCCTGCGCCGATCGCCGAGGCAATTGAGGATTTGACTGTACCTACCGCCTTTGCTCCCGCAGCGAAAATTGCGTTTTCTACCGCGAGTCTTTCCACCTCGGTGCAGTTTTCGGGAGTACTCACGAGAACTACGGGACGGTTGAACAGAGAAAGTGCCTCCGTTCTTACAAAATATTCATGTATCATCATAGTTGCCACTTCGAAATCGGCAACCACTCCGTTCCTGATTGGTCTGAACGCCTCCATGTTAGCGGGGGTTTTTCCTATCATTTGCTTGGCTTCTTTTCCAAGTGCCACGACCTCGTCCCGATATTTATCAACGGTCACCACCGTTGGCGAGCGAAGTATTATTCCCCTGCCCTTGACGAACATGCGAGTATTCGACGTTCCAAGGTCAAGGCCTATATGCTTTGGCATGACGGATTCCCCCTTTCCTGAGTGTTTTTGACGTCGCTTGATTTATTTTATGTCGTTGATATCGATATTAAATGAGTTTTTGAGAGTTTTGTACAGTTGGTTTACGGGTAATCCGACTACGTTGAAGTAATCCCCTTCAATGCCGCGGATAAATACGCTCGCTTTTCCCTGGATCGCGTACGCCCCCGCCTTATCAAAGGGCTCTCCGCTATCAAGATATTTTTCAATGTCGCCATCCGAAACGTTATCGAAAAGCACGTTTGTCGATGCGAACGAGCACGTTTCCCTGCCTGCGTAAAACGCATATATCCCGCTGACAACACTGTGCGATCTTCCCGAAAGCAAGCCAAGCATTCTCCGAGCATCCTCTCGGTCACGCGGTTTTCCAAGAAATTCTCCCTCGGCGTAAACCAAGGTGTCGCAGGCTATTACAAGGCAATCCTTCTTTTGCTCCTCATCAAGCAGAGCGATTACTGCCCGACCTTTTCTCTCGGCAAGTGTCATAACAAGACGGTCAGGATCTGTTATATCGCTTGTTTCGTCCGCATCTGCAGACATTATATCGAAATCGAGTCCGAGATTTTCAAGGATCTCTTTTCTTCTTGGTGATTTTGACGCAAGAATTATCCTCATATCTACTCCATTCTAAAAATAGGCACACTACACCATTATTATTATCCATTATAAATTATATCATAAACAATAACAATTTTCAAGGGAAATCCTGAATAAATTATCGCCAAAGAAGCAAAATTCGACAAAATTTCACGCTTTGATTCGCGGTATAACATATTATTAACAAAAAACAACGGGGAAGTCCTATTTGGTCCTCCCCGTTTGATGCGATTTTATTTGGTTATTTTGTGATTGTGCCGCAAAGATGGTTTACGAACTGCTGGGCGGTACGTCCCGATATGCCGCCATTCACCATTTCCCACTTGTGTGCTTCCGCGATTATCTGCTCTTTATCCATTGTAATCTGGGGATAACGCGCCGCAAGCTGAAGCACCATATCGTCAAATTCTCTGCGCGAGGGCTTGAAATACCCTATGGACAGACCGAAACGGTTGACGAGCGAAAGCTTTTCCTCGATGGTCTCGGAGCGGTGCATATCTCCGTCCTGTGTCACGTCGGAACGGTCCTTCCAGGTCTCCTTGATGAGATGACGTCTGTTTGATGTCGCGTATATGAGCACGTTGTCGGGCTTGGTCTCGACTCCGCCCTCAATAATAGCCTTGAGATACTTATATTCTATTTCGCTCTCCTCAAATGAAAGGTCGTCCATATATATGATAAAGCGATAGTTTCTGTTTTTGATCTCGGATATGATACGTGAAAGGCAGTCGAACTGATGCTTATATATCTCTATCATACGCAGTCCGCGGTCATAATATTGATTGACTATTGCCTTTATGCTTGTGGATTTTCCCGTGCCGCTATCTCCGTAGAGAAGAAGATTGTTGGCTCCCCTGCCCTCGACGAAAGCCTCTGTGTTCTCCACAAGCGCTTTTTTCTGCGATTCATATCCGATAAGATCATCAAGAGATACCTTGTGCATATTGGTAATTGCACGGAATTTTAGAGTGGACAGGCGCTCGTCCGTCTCTATTCTGAATGCCTTGTTGAGACCGAACATTCCTACGCCAAAGTTCTTGTAAAATTCTGCCACTACATCGAAGATCTCCTTGCCGTCCGCCGCCTTTTCAATGCGCGAGCTAAGGGCTCTCACCTTTTCGCTTACGTTTTTGTTGAAAATCTGCTCTCTTTTGGCGATCGCCTGATAGTTGGAAAGAACGGAAAAGCAGTTGATATCAAGCGCTTTCTCAATAGTAGAAAAATCAAAATCAAAGAGCAACTTGAAAACAGAAAAGTCGTTTATCGCAAAGCTGTTGACGGTTCCCTCCTGAACGCCCGCCTTTTCATAGGTCAGGCTAAAAGGATTCTCGTCCGTTATTATCAGAAACGTCAGATAGTTGTGCCAGAGGTTGTTGTCAAAGCCGTATTTGGTGGCGACCTCAAGCAGACGGCGAACCTGTGCGTATATGCGAGTTCTGAGGTCGTCATCTGTTGCGCTTTTGGCGTCAAAATCCTTGAACACCTTGCCAAGCTCTCGGAGAATCGTATCCTCCGCAGAGTCACGGTAAATGATAAATTTTGATATTTCGCGATACATATTTTCATTCCTTTCGGGAAAGTTTGACAAGTATTACCGATATTATAACACTTTACCGCTGATTTTTCAATACACTTGAAGAAAAAACATTTGTATAAGAAAATCGGCGTCAGGGACAACCCTAAAGCCGATTTTGTGTTATGCTATCAATTGTGAGACGAACTCAGTAGCGTGTAGACTTGATTCACCTGTCAGATCATAATAAAACATATTCATGCCAATCGTATTGAATATCTGTCCGTTTGATGTGACTTTCAGGTCTCCCACACATTCTCCGTAAACCGTGATTCTGTCTCCTACGGAGGGTTCCTCACCGTTACTCATACAATCCCTTAGCAAGAAAGGATATCCTCCGTTTACAGAGCTACATATATAATATACCCTGCCCCACAAGAGCTGTTTATCCAACACCTCAACCTCCACGCGCATCATTTCACCCAAATAGTCGTCGGTATTATCATAGAGATAGTGAAGATTAAGCTCTTTACATCTTGATATGTATTCCTCTTTACTGAGGTTGGAGTGGTTTGACGTTCCTGTGAAGGCGTTGGTTATCCTGTTGAGAGTTATGGTCATTATAGCAAAAGGAATCACTGTAAACACAAGCACAATGACAGCTATGAAAATTATCTTATATCTTGCCTTGTGAGGACTGGTTATCAGAAGAACTATGCCGATAATTGGCATAAAAATTGTAAAAAGAATTATTGCTAGCCAAGAGTGGTACCACGATATAAATACCACCCGGTGCGAATTTGAGCTTTTTCGGAATTTGAATTTCTTGACCTTCTTGCGATTCCCCGCTCTCATCTCCTCGGGACAGGTCTTGCCGCACAAGGGACATTCGTCCTGCTCAAAATAGCACTCACAGTCGGGACACTTGTTAAGGTCCGGTCTGTCGAGTTCTTCGGGATTATCAAAAGCGCCAATCATTCTTCCCATAAGCACGCTACCTTTCTATGTAAAATAGCTTTACGTAATTATATCATATATATGCACAAAAGTCAATAGTATGCCCATATCTACGGGCTTTTATATCTGTTTGATTTTTGCACAAAAACGAGGGAGAAAATCTTTTGCATTAAAGACTTT
>CAJGCF010000052.1 GCA_904501865.1 uncultured Clostridia bacterium | reverse complement strand
CCTTTTCCGTCTCGATTCATATCGAATAGCTTGAATTTAGACTTTGTATCCTTCTGTTTCAATTTTTCTTTCCTTTTCTTGAATACGTTTATTTGATATTTTATATAAATTTCCAATTAATTGTTTGAACTGCTGAGCTCGTCTGCTCTTTGAGTGCATTTTTCCATAGCGCTTGAGATAGCCTCACAAAAACGGTATTTTTCAAGCTCCGACAATGCGCGCTCGGTGGTTCCACCCTTGGACGCCACGGTAGAGATCTGCTCATCAGGCGTCTTATTTCCTGCCTTCATAAGCTCCGCCGACCCTATTATAGTATCGCAAATGCTATCTATAAGATCCTTTTCTTCCAGTCCCATAGGGTTTTCAGCAGACTTAAGAAGCCCTTGAGCCGCTGCACCATCACACATAGCCTTTATAAGCATAAAAACATATGCAGGCGAAGAGCCAGTAACGCAAATGATTCGGTTCATTTCTTCCTCTGATATTACGATCACTCGTCCGGCAGATGAGAAAACATCACACACAAAAGTGAAATCATCGTCCGATACGGCATAATTTCGCGATATTGCGCTCACGCCCTTGCCAATTATCATAGGTGTGTTGGGCATCACTCGCACAATAGCCGCGCCGTCAACAAACTCTGATATGGTCTTCGTAGCTATTCCTGCGGCTATACTTACAAATAGTTTATTTTTCACATTTTTACATTTAGAAATAGCGGGTAAAACATCCTGAAAGTTCTGCGGCTTTACACAAAGCATGACACAATCCGCTATTTCGATCGCGGCCTCAAGGGAATCCGCAATAAAAGCCCCAGATTCACCGTATTTTTGGATTTTCTCACTATGTCTGTTATAAAGCACTATATCAGACCATAAAACAGGGTTATGTTCTCTGGAAGTAATTCCTGAAATGATGGCTGACGCCATATTTCCAACACCAATAAACGCAATTTTTCTGTTCATCATTATTTTCCTTGGTAAAATAAGTTTATGTATTAATTATAACATCAAAATACACTTATTTTTTGTATATATTTCAACAAATAACAACTTTTTTGTTAAATTTCAACGATTATCTTCTTTTTTGTCTAGCCACCTCGAATGCTATCACAGACACTGCCGAGGCAGAGGGTAGGGAACCCATAAAATCTCTGCCATAGTCTATTCTGACGGTTGCATCAGCCATGTCCAAAAGCTTGCGCGAAATGCCTCTTTTTTCACCGCCAACGATCAACAATATAGGCTGATCGAAGTTATAATCGTATATAGAAACAGAGTCTCTGATTCCTGCGCATACAACCTTAAATCCTTTATTCTTAAAGGCTTTAACGGCCTCAACGGGATCCGCTACGCATATATTGGCAAGCTCGGAGGTTCCAGCGGAAGACTTAGCCACGACACCGGATATTTCCATCCAATTTCGCGGTGGTAATACTATACCGTCAACACCCGCGGCATAAAGAGATCTCACAGAATATCCGAAGTTGTAAGGGTCCTCAATACCTTCTATTAAAACGTAAAAATTTCCGATTGTTAAAAATTTAACATTCATTGGAGGAAATTCACGCTTACTGCAAATAGCCACTATGCCACCATGTGTGTCACCACTAGTAAGACTTGAAATTTCATCCGAATCAATCTCAACAAGTTCAAAATTCAAGGCTTTTGACATGTTTTGAATATATTTGAGCTCGCGGCGTTTCTGATCGGCGCGCTCACGGTCAAAAAGCACGGATATAATGCGACGGTCGCTTATATTATCCACAATAGACTTAATAACGGCAGATATTGAGGTCATACCTTCAAACACGTCACAATTATCGGCATTATAAGCCTTTAAAAATTCGATAGAAGACATGTATTTGTATCCTTATAAAAGAAATAATTGTCAAATTAATTAATATGTAGCCTCAGAAAATCATATACATTAACTATAACCGTAATAATTAGTGAAGAGGTAGTGATATGATGTATTTGGCATCAGGTAAAGAAAGATGCGTGGTACTCGGTCTGTACATAGTGGAAAACAATACGACAGTACGAGCTACGGCATCAAGATTTGGGATCAGCAAAAGTACGGTACATAAAGACGTTACACAAACCTTAAAAAGCATAAACAAATCTTTATATCTTGATGTAAAGAGCGTGCTTGCAAAAAATAAAGAAGAAAGACATATACGCGGCGGAGAGGCCACCAAGCAAAAGTATCTACAAGAAATAAAGCAAGATTGCATAGCCAATTAACAAGGCAGATATCTCGGGAGATAGGCTTAAAATCTCTAAAAAGTCTAATTTAGGGTATTTTTGATGCCCTAAATTATACAAAATTTTGATTTTGTATAATTATATATCTCGCTCAAAGTATTCCTACTCTTTGGTTTCAGTGGAAAAATAAGGTTAAATAAACCTACCTAAATAAAGCACTAATGGCAAACCGACACTATAACGTGTCGGTTTGCCTTATTCTCTTTATTAAGAGTTATATGTTCCCGAAAGATCCGATACAACAGAACTTGTTGCAACCTTTCTTCTGGAGGTCTTAACACGCTCCATAAGCATGTCCTTGTACTGCTGCTCGTCGAACGGAAGCTCAACAGGCTTACCTGTCCATGTAGACAGATGCATTGCGTTGGATATCGTCAAGCCGTTAATTCCCTCACGTCCATCAGCTACGAGAGGCTCGTTTCTAAGGATAGCGCCTGCGAATGCGGCACGTACTCCTTTATGCTGAGGATTGAGACCGTCTGTTTCAACAACAGTAGTCGTGCACTTAATGTTACCGAAAGGAACTGTGTTCTCCTTTGTGAATACAGACTCGAACTTATCAAGCTTCTTGAGAATGAGCTTATCGTCCTCACAAACGAGTGTACCACCGTCACATACTATCTCAAATCGGTTTGCTCCGGGAGCGTCGCCCGTGGTAGTTATAAACGTACCTGTTGCGCCATTAGGATACTCAACATATGCGGTAACATCGTCCTCAACCTCGATATCATGCCACTTACCCATATGCAGTTTAGCATCTATCTTGCAAGGCATACCACATATCCACTGCCAGAGGTCAAGGTTGTGAGGAGCCTGGTTAAGAAGTACTCCACCGCCCTCTCCGGACCATGTTGCACGCCAAGCACCAGAATCGTAATATGCCTGGGGACGATACCAGTTGGTGATTATCCAGCTTGTTCTCTTGATCTCGCCGATCTCACCGCTTTCGATGATCTCCTTCATCTTTCTATAAAGGCAATTAGTTCTCTGATTGAACATCATTCCGAACTTAAGTTCAGGATGCTTATCAGCCTCCGCTATCATTTCCTTTACCTGCATTGTATAAACACCCGCAGGCTTTTCACACATTACGTGCAGACCGCACTTGAAGGCTTCGATAGCATAATGGGGATGATCGTAGTGAGGTACAGCTACGAGCACTGCCTCTATAAGACCGCTCTTGAGCATCTCGCTTGCATCAGAAAAATATGCAAGATCCGGAATATCATACTCGGGATGAGCCTCTTTTGCCTTTGCGAGAGCTCCCTTTGCCCATTCGATTCTGTCGGGATTGATATCAGCTACCGCAGTAACCTCTATATCAGGGTTGGTGTTATTCCAAAGCTCCTGGAGATGCACAGAACCCATGTTTCCAATACCGATAATACCTAATTTTACCTTTCTCATAGTGAAATTTACTCCTTTGAAAATTATAAGATTCCTTTATGAGTTTCATTAAACTCAGAAAAAACATACGTTGTATTCTCTTTTTGCTTTGAGGTCTTTACTCTCTCCTCAAGCAGTGATTTGAACAACTCCTCATCAAACGGTAATTCTACCTCTTTTCCAAGCCATTGAGACAAATGCATAGCATTGGATATTTCAAGCGCGCGAATTCCCTCTCGTCCGTCAGCAATCAGAGGCGTGTCGTGTAATATTGCCGAAGCAAAGGCGTTCAATACTCCGAAATGCTGCTCATTTTTTCCGTCCGTTTCAACCTCTATCCTTTGACATTCGGGCTGTCCGTACGGACGCTTGTTATTTTTGGTAAACTCCGATTCGGGAGTGTCCAGCTTGTTAAGTATCAATTTGTTGTTTTCACAGATAAGCGATCCGCCGTCACACACTATTTCAAGTCGATTCGTACCGGGGATATCCGCCGTGGTAGTTATAAAGGTACCTGTGGCGCCGTTAGCATATTCAACACACGCAACAACGTCATCCTCAACCTCTATATCATGCCATCTGCCGAACTGCACTTTGGCGTAGATCTTTTTTGGCATACCGCAGAGCCACTGCCAAAGGTCAAGATTGTGGGGGCATTGATTGAGCAATACTCCACCGCCTTCTCCAGCCCAAGTAGCACGCCACGCGCCCGAATCATAATAAGCCTGCGGACGATACCAATTGGTAATGATCCAAGTGGAGCGTCTGAGCTCTCCAAGCTCTCCGCTATCCATGATCTCCTTCATTTTCCTATAAAGGCAATTCGTCCTTTGGTTGAACATCATGCCGAACTTAAGCTCGGGATGCTTATCAGCCTCGGCTATCATTTCTTTTACCTGCAAGGTATATACTCCAGCAGGCTTTTCACACATCACGTGCAGACCGAACCTAAACGCCTCAATTGCGTATCGAGGATGGTCATAATGAGGAACAGACACTATAACCGCGTCTACAAGCCCGCTTTTCATCATTTCCGAGGCATCGAAAAATTTTTTCAAGGTAGGCACACAAGGATTTTTTTCCTGATATACCTTGTTTGTCTTTTCAGCCCACTCAAGTCTGTCGGGATTAATATCGGCAACGGCAACTACGTCTATTTCGGGACATTTTCCACTCAAAACGTTAACGTAATGCTGTGAGCCGATGTTACCCAAACCGATTATTCCAAGTCTCACTTTTTTCATGATGTTTGCTCCAATCGAAAAGTGAAATTAGTTCAGACCGTATCGAGACGTGAGGAAATTGTAGCTGCGTTTGAGACAATCAAATGGATCTTCTCCATAACAGTCGTCCAATTCCACATATCCTATCTCAATATTTTCATCAAGGCAAGCCTGAATTATGGAATCATAATTCATATTTCCCTCACCTATCGGGGCGATTACGGATTTCTCGTCCTTAAGCGAGAACACCATGTCTTTGAAGTGAACTCGGTCCATCCTGTCCTTAAGCTTTCTTATCCAAGCCGCAGGATCTCCTCCCGCGGTTTGTACCCAGTACGTATCCAGCGTTATACCAAGCTCGTCAGGTGTAAATTCCTCACAAAGCATCTCGAGAAGTGTCTTGCCGTCAAATTTAGCAAACTCCCAATGATGATTGTGATACATAAACTTATGTCCTGACTCCTTGATCTTTTTGACCGCGGGAGCAACCGTATCACAGAACTCGCGGACTCCCTCCGGACTTCTTACCAAAGGAGAATATCCAAGTCCGATACAACGGCAGTTCATAGCATCGTGGGTCTTTATCGTGTTTTCCGTATCGTTAATTATCTTCTGAAAATCATAGTGGGTAATATCGACAGTAAGTCCATATTCCTTTGTTTTTTCAGCAACCCACTCGCCCTCGTATTCGCAGACGCCCGAGAGCTGAATGGATTTAAATCCGATATCGGCAACCTTTTTCATGGACTCATCAAGTCCGTTGAGATCCTTACAAAATTCACGGAGAGTAAGAAACTGAGCTCCTAAAATCATAGTGATCTGCCTCCCTCAAGAATTCAGATTGTATCAATTATAGCCTTCAACGAATTTACTGCATAATCGAAAGCTTCACGGTGACTATTGAAATGTATCTTGCCAACGTTGCTCTTTGCGCCCTCTTCCTCAAGTCCTGCAAGACCTACAAATTCGGTCAAGTGAGGCTCAAGAGTGAGCACCTTACATCCGCAAGCCACAAAATCAGGCAAATATTCCGGAATGTGTCCTATTCCCTGTCCGGGAGGAACAACGCTTCCCTCCTTGTCTGCATCCTTAATGTGACCGTAATAAACGTAATCCTTGAGAAGCTCCCATGCTTCAAGGGTATCCTGACCGCACTGAACAAAGTTAGCGGGATCAAAAACAGCCTTAAGACCGGGAACGGCTTTGTGTATCTCGAGACAGTGAGGAGCGTCCTCTCCGTATATTCCCTTCTCATTTTCATGACAAGGAACAATCCCGTACTCGTTTGCTATCTCAACGTATTTCTTCATTCGCTCGCAGACTTTCTCAAAGTACTCAGGCTTACCGCCTTCAGTACCGTAGAAGCTGAAAAGTCTTACGCACTTTGCTCCGAGGATCTTGCCGACCTCAAGCATATTTCTGTATCTTTCTATCTCTTTATCGAAATCGTCGTTTATATTGATCTTTCCGATAGGAGAGCCGAGAGACCAAACCGAAATATTGTTAGCGTCAAGCTTCGCCTTTACCTGCTTTGCCTCCTCAACTGTAAGAGCGGCAATGCTCTTTCCGTCAACACCTCTTATCTCAAGCAACGAGATACCGTTGTCGTGGAGGGCTTCTATCTGTCCGTCAAGCTTAGGATCTGCTTCGTCGGCAAATCCGCAAAGAATTATTTTTTCTGTACTCATTTTAGACTCCAATCTTAATTAGAAAGCGTTATAAACTTAAAATCAAACTCCCGAGTAAGCAGAGAATCCGCCGTCAACAGGAATCACTGTTCCTGTAACGAATCCAGATGCTGTGGGATCTGTGAGGAACTTGAGCACTCCAAGAAGCTCAGTAGGCTCGCCAAAGCGTCCCATAGGAGTAGCTGCGAGGATCTTGCCTGTTCTCGCGGTGGGTGTACCGTCCGCATTCCAGAGAAGAGCCGCATTCTGTTTGGTGGAGAAGAATCCGGGAGCAATTCCGTTAACTCTGATTCCCTCTTTAGCAAAGTGTACAGCAAGCCACTGTGTAAAGTTGGATACCGCTGCCTTTGCAGAGCTGTATGCGGGGATCTTGGTCAAAGGCGTGTAAGCGTTCATAGAGGAGATGTTGATTATAGAGCAACCTTCTTCGCCTATCATATCAGCCGCAAACACCTGCGTAGGAAGAAGAACACCCTTGATGTTGAGGTCAAAGACAAAGTCAAAGCCCGCCTTATCAAGATTGAAGAACGTGAGAATATCGTCACGCTTGTCATCGCCTGCCTCGTAGTACTCGTGAGCAGTTGTAGCCTTGGGACTGTTTCCACCTGCGCCGTTGATGAGAACTGTACATTTTCCAAGCTCCGCCAATACGCTCTGATGAATGCTCTCAAGGCACTCTTTATCCAAAACGTTTGCCTTATAAGCCTTAGCAAGGCCGCCGCAAGCGCAGATTTCATCCGCGACTGCCTTTGCAGCCTCTTCGTTTATATCCAGAAGCGCAACGGAGTATCCGTTCTTGGACATTTCCTTTGCAAACTCAGCACAAAGAATACCGCCCGCTCCTGTGACAACGCATACCTTTTTCATAGTAAATACCTAACCTTTACAATTACTTTGTTTTATTACTTGCTCTGCTTTTCAAGAGCTTCCCAGACACCTGCAAGATATACTGCACCCAGAGCACGGTCATAGAGTCCGTAACCGTATCTGCCCTTTTCACCCCAGATCATTCTTCCGTGGTCGGGTCTCATATAGCCCTCAAAGCCATTATCGTATAGAGCCTTAAGAATACCGTACATATCAAGAGATCCGCAGTCGGTAGGATGAGCTACCTCGTGGAATCTGCGCTCACCGGTATACTGAATGTTTCTGATATGGGCAAAATGTATTCTATCAGCAAACTTAGCAGCCATAGCAACAAGATCGTTCTCAGGGTTTGCACCGAGAGATCCCGTACAGAACGTAATGCCGTTTTCGGGAAGGTCTACTATCTTGAGGAATCTCTCAAGATTCTTCTCGCCAGTTATAATTCTGGGCAGACCGAAAATTCCCCATGGTGGATCGTCGGGGTGAATAGCCATGTTGACGCCGCACTCGTGAGCTACGGGAATAACTGCTTCAAGGAAGGTCTTAAGGTTAGCGAAAAGCTTTTCCTCATCGATCTCCTCATACCTCTTGAGCAGGCCTATAAGCTCGTCCTTAGAGTAGCTTTCATCCCAACCGGGCAAAGAAAGTCCTTCTTTAGAGGGATCCATAGAAAGCACGGTTTCCTCGTCGTATGCAAGGCTGTTAGCTCCGTCCTCCATAGGTCTTTCAAGCTCACTTCTGAGCCAGTCGAAAACAGGCATAAAGTTGTAGCATATACACTTTACACCGGCTTTACCAAGTCTGCGAACGTTTTCACAGTAGTTTGCTATCAAACGCGGGGCATCAGGACCACCAAGCTTGATCTCTTCATGAACAGGAACACTTTCAACGACTTCAAACTCAAGACCGTTAGCCTCGGCCCTTGCCTTGAGCTCAGCAATGCTCTCCTCAGGCCAAACCTCGCCTACGGGAACATTATATATCGCCGAAACGATACCTGTCATCGTGGGGATTTGCTTTATTTTTTGCAATGTTACGGGATCCCCGTCGCCGTACCATCGGAAGGTCATTTTCATATAAATTCCAGCCTCCTAAAAAGTATTGACAATTTAAAATTGCCATGGTATAATAATTATAGCACTTTTTGATATCTTTTCAATGGACTATTCAGTATATTTGTGATATTTTTAGCACAATCTTATTATGAGGCTCGAAAGGACAGGTTATGATAGGCGAAATTACGTATTTTTCTCACAACAAGTTTGCAACTCAAAACCGAATAGAGCGCCACGAGATAAAATTCAACGAATTGACCTTTCTCATAAGCGGTGAAATGACATATTTTGTCAACGACATAAAGTATGAGATGACAAGCGGCGATATAGTCTACGTTCCCTCGGGCAGCGTGAGACGAAGAGAGATAGGAGATATGCTTAATGACTATGTAAGCATCAACTTTCACTCAGAACACCACTTGGACCTTGATACAATATCCAAAAATTGCATTAACAATGAGATAAAGATGCTTCTGAATTTTTTTGAATCTGCATACTCCTCTCCCTCTGTCGACGTTCAGAAAAAAATGCGTTTGGTGTTCGAGACCATTGTTCTTCAGATAAAGGACAACACCTCCGATAGTTTTACCTCTCCGTTGGCAGTCGAGATAGCATCGTACCTTGCAAGTCATTACTCAGAAAAAATAACTCTTGAGGATATAAGCCAAGCGACGTTTTATTCCACTGCCCACTGTGAAAACGAGTTCAGAAAAAACATGGGGACGTCTATAATAAACTATCTGATAGACATAAGGATCTCTGCCGCTAAAAAGCTTTTGGCAGAGAGCTCAATGTCCTGCTCTCGCATTGCTACGGCGGTGGGTTTTGAGGACGCAAACTATTTTTCAAGGATATTTAAAAAACGCACTGGATATTCCCCACTCAGATACCGTGAATTTATGGGACAGGGCTGATTTATAGCAATAATTGTCTTATAATTCCCCATAAACGTCTTGAAATATCACACATTGTGTCTTATAATATTCATATAAGAGCCTTTAACTAACGCATCATTTTGAATTTCAAAGGAGATAGTCTTATGTCAAACAAGTTGAACTTAGTTATTTGGAATGAATTTCGCCACGAAAAGACAGATCCTCGGGTAACCGCATTATACCCTCTCGGCATTCATGCATTCATTAAAAAATTTCTTGAACAGGACAATGAACTCAATATAACGCTTGCCGCACTTGATGATCCCGATCAGGGCATCTCTGACGAATTGCTTGAAAGCACAGACGTTATTCTGTGGTGGGGACATATGGCACATGGCGAGGTCAACGACGAGCTCGTGCGAAAAATACAAGCCAGAGTATATCAAGGTAAGCTTGGGCTTATAGCGCTTCATTCAAGTCATCATTCAAAGGTTTTTAAAGCCGTAGTCGGTGCCACGGGAAACTTGTCCTGGGGATCTAATCGCAAGGAAGTCATATGGAATCTTTTCCCACAACACCCTATCGCAGCAGGCATTCCCGATCACTTTATAATTGAAGAGGAGGAGCTTTACTGTGAGCCCTTCTATATTCCGCAGCCTGATGAATTGGTATTCGGCGCCTGGTATGAGGGTGGATATATATTCCGCAGCGGCTGTTGCTTCAACAGAGGCATGGGAAAGGTTTTTTACTTCCAACCCGGTCACGAGACCTGCCCCTCCTATTACAATCCATACGTACAACAGATAATAAAAAACGCTATACAATGGGTCAAGCCCGCAAGCATTGGATACGATATTCCTGAAGGTTGTCCCAAGGTGTCAGCGGACGTTACCGATGAATTCAAATAAAATCATAAAAGGGGCTGAGTCAAAAGCTTTTTAGAAGGCGATTGACTCAGCCTTTTGTTATGTGAATTTGCAAAATCGAGAAAAAACAAAAGAAAAAGCCTCAAAATGAGGCAAAAAGAGTACGACAAAAAGAGGATCGTCAAAATCCTT
>CAJGCF010000051.1 GCA_904501865.1 uncultured Clostridia bacterium | reverse complement strand
TATTCATCAAGGATATTAACCCGAGCTGTTTTTAATGAGCTCGTCGTAATCCTTGATCGCCTGCCTGATTATGCCTATAGCCTCATCATAATTGAACAAGCTCTTAACAGCGGTCTGCTTGTTCTCAAGCTGCTTATAAACTGTAAAGAAATGCATTATTTCATCGAATATGTGAGAAGGAAGCTCATCTATAGACTTGATTCCCCTGTACGTAGGATCCGAAAAGGGAACGGCAATTATCTTATCGTCGAGCTTGCCGCCGTCTATCATTCGCATAGCACCTATGGGGTAAACCTGAACCAAGGTCATCGGGAATATCTGCTCCGAGCAAATCACCAAAACGTCAAGCGGGTCTCCATCGTCGGCGTAGGTCCTTGGAATAAACCCGTAGTTTGCAGGGTAATGAGTTGCCGTGTATAAAACTCGGTCCAATCTCAGCATTCCGTTGCTTTTGTCAAGCTCGTACTTACAGCGACTTCCTTTGGGTATCTCAATGACCGCTGAAAAGCTTTCGGGAGTTATTTCATCGGGGGATATGTCGTGCCAAATGTTCATATGTCTTCCTTTCCGTGCTATATAACGCCATTATTTTACGTAATCAAATTCAAAGCCGTACATAGATACGGTGTCGCCATCTTTGCAGCCCTTGTCCTCAAGGGCCTTGAACACTCCGCTCTTCTGGAGCACTCTTTGAAAATAGTCAAGGGATTCGTAATTGTCGAAGTTGATCTGTCCCATAAGGTTGTAGATCCAATCTCCCTCCACAATATATTTGTCATTCTCTCGGGTAATGACGGTCTCCTTGCCACCTTCGACAAACTTGTCTGCCTCATCATATTCTCGTTCGTAAACGGCAATAGGGGGAAGCGTGGCAAGTCTTTTTTCAACCATCTTTATCATCTCGTCGAGATTTTCGCCCGTATATGCCGAAATATACATCATATCCCAACCGTTGTCCGAGACAAACTTTTCAAAGGCATCAACGTCAACGACCTCTCTGTCAAGGGAATCCACCTTGTTAGCAATAATTATTTGCGGTCTTTTGGCAAGAGAGGGACTATATCTCTCAAGCTCTCTGTTGATAGTTTTGATGTCATCGACGGGATCCCTGCCCTCAAAGCAGGATATGTCGACCACGTGAAGAAGAAGTCTGCATCTGTCAACGTGACGCAAGAATGCGTGACCAAGGCCCGCACCGTCTGCCGCGCCCTCTATAAGCCCCGGGATGTCCGCCGCGACGAAGCCTCGTTCCTGTCCCGTAGACACTACCCCAAGATTAGGAGAAAGCGTGGTAAAATGGTAATCTGCTATCTTTGGCTTTGCAGAGGATATGACCGACAGAATAGAGGACTTACCGACGCTAGGCATACCGATAAGTCCGACGTCCGCAAGCATTTTGAGCTCAAGAACTACCTCTCTCTCCTCGCCCTTGGTGCCATTCTTTGCAAACATAGGTGTCTGACGGGTAGGGGTAGCGAAGTGCTTGTTTCCCCACCCGCCGCGGCCGCCCTTACAGCACACGTAATCCGCGCCGTCATTTTCAGACATATCGTGTATTATTTTTCCGCTCTCCGGATCCTTTATCAAGGTTCCGGGAGGAACGGGAATGTAGAGATCGTCGGCTGTCGCGCCGTGGAATTTGGAGCCTTGACCGTCTCCGCCGTTGCCCGCTATGAATTTACGCTTGTAACGGAAAGCCAGCAGGGTGTTGGAGCCGGAATCGACCCGGAATATTATATTTCCGCCGTTTCCACCGTCTCCCCCAGACGGTCCACCCGCCGCGACGTATTTTTCTCTGTGAAACGCGATAGCTCCGTTGCCGCCGTTGCCCGCCTTCACATATATTTTTATTTTGTCAATAAACATTATATCACTTCCTCTCGGAGAGTTATCAATCAAACTTTCTAATATTTTCGACCGTATATCCGAGCATTTTACTCTTTATATGGTCTCTTTGCGACTGTATATATTCCTGGAATTTACCAACATCCTTATTGCCCGAGGAAAAATCGTATATAAATCCGCATATCCTTGCGGCAAGCTCGTGGTCATCGTTCTGTCCCAGGTATTTTGAGAATATGCTCGCGCACTCTGTGCCAAAGGAAAGAAAGGATTCGGCTCTGATTCCGTCATCGGTAGCAAGCTCGTACAGTATCTCATAGCAAAACAGGGGCTTGAAGCTTTCGGGAACCGTGCGGTCATCGCTAAAAAGGTCGCCCATATAAAGCTTACCTCTGTATTTGAAAACAGACATAAATTCAAGAACTCTGGATCTAACACCCTCAAAAGTAAGAGCTTCCGTAGGAATATTTTGTTTTGTTTTCTTATCATACAGAAAGAAATTATTTTTGTTTTTTGCCGCTATGTGTGCCGCTATGACAATAAACATCAAAAACGCCGCCACAACGAATATAAACGCCGCGAGAGCATAAAGAGCTATCTGTCCAAACCCATTTCCTGCCTTGGCATAGGAATAGCACGCTATGATAACGGCTATACCCATCATCACTGAGGCTATCTTTGTTATTCTTGAGCCTGCTATTCCCGGCAGGCTATTTGTATCGTGCTCGTTATTTTGATTCAACTCGGGTCACCTCGTAAAATGCTTGGATTATTTGTTATCCTCTCCGCGCTCCCTGATTATCAGCCTTATTGGAGTTCCAACAAAGCCAAACGTTTCTCTTAAGCAATTTTCTATATATCTCTGATAGGAGAAATGGAAAAGCTCGGCGTTGTTACAGAATATAACGAACGTAGGAGGAGCAACGCTTATCTGCGTCATATAGTATATCTTCAGGCGCTTGCCCTTGTCCGTAGGGGGTTGAGTGCGCATCGTAGCCTCACCAAGCACCTCGTTGAGCATACCCGTGGATATTCTGGTCTTTGCCTGATTGTAAACGTAATTTATTCTTTCAAAAACATTGTCGATTCGCTGTCCCGTTTTTGCCGACACGAACAGTATGGGCGCATAGGGCATATAAGCAAGCGCGGTCTTTATCTTTCGGGTAAACTCGTTTACCGTGGAGTTATCCTTTTCAATTATGTCCCACTTGTTGACAACTATAATCGTAGCCTTGCCCGACTCGTGAGCTATACCCGCTATCTTCTCGTCCTGCTCGGTGATGCCCTGACTTGCGTCTATCATCAAAAGACAAACGTCGGCTCTCTCAACCGCCATATGTGCGCGGAGAACGCTGTATTTTTCGATGTTGTCGTTTATCTTTGACTGACGTCGGATTCCCGCTGTATCAATGAGCGTAAACTTACCGTAGTCGTTTTCGAGATGAGAGTCCACCGCATCTCTTGTCGTGCCGGCGATATCAGAAACTATAAGTCTCTGTTGTCCGAGCATTTTATTGATTATAGAGGATTTTCCCGCGTTAGGTTTACCTATGACGGCAACTTTGATGGAGTCGTCGTCCTCCTCGGCATAGTCCCATTCTCCTATAGCCTCAACGCAGGCATCAAGCAGATCTCCCGTGCCCGAGCCGTGCACAGATGACACGGCAACGGGATCGCGATCAAATCCAAGCTCGTAAAACTCGTAAAATTCATAAGGCAGAGCGCCGACTCTGTCGCACTTGTTTATGCAGGGAACGATAGGCTTTCCGCTCTTTTTGAGCATTATAGCGATGTCCTTGTCGTCGGCTGTAAGACCCGTACGCACGTCACACATAAACACGATAACGTCGGCGTCCTCAATGGCTATCTGAGCCTGGAATTTCATTTGAGAGAGTATAACGTCATCGCTCTTTGGCTCGATTCCGCCCGTATCTATAACTATAAATTGCTTTCCCGTCCACTCAGTCTCTCCGTAGATTCTGTCACGTGTAACACCCGGAACGTCCTCGACTATCGAGCGGCGTTCGCCTATAAGCTTATTGAAAAGTGTGCTCTTGCCCACGTTCGGGCGTCCAACTATTGCTATTATTGGTTTAGACATTCAAATCACTCCTTTTTACGCAAGGTCAAATTCAGCAGAGACACCAAGGACGTCCCTTATAAATTTCGCTCCGTCATTATGTCCCGCTGCGACGGGAACTCCAAGCTTGTCCGACAGCTCCCCCGGCGACATATCGTCAAGAAAAAGATCTCCGTCGGCGCGAAGGGCGTTCTCGGGGAACAAAAGCAGATCGCCAAGCGCTCGTCCCTCCAGCTGCTCGGATATATCACGTCCTGTAAGCAGTCCTGATACCGTTATGCTATCTCCAAAGAAATTGTTGACTATTTTGTATACGTGTACTTTAAGGCCCTCGAAAGTTTCCTCAAGCTTAAGAGCCATCGCCTTCATAGTGTCGTACGCCGCGACTCCCGTGGCTATCGACACAGTCCGTGGCAGCTTACAGGACAACGCGTACTCCTGAGCATAATCCAACTCGTCGTAAAACTCGGATAGAGTTGAGGTTATCATTCCAACACCGTTTTCTATCTGCGGATATCCGTCGTAATAGTCCTCTCGGGGCAGGGGGAGCTCGGCTTTAAGATAGAGCTCGTCCGCGCAGTAAAACATTCTGCATCCGTTATTTTGTGCCATGATGTCAGCAAATTTATCCACCTGACGAATGACCTCAGCAGCCTCTTCCTTTGTGAACTGCTCAAGCGGATAAAGCTTGTCACGGTATTTCGTAAGCCCCGCGGGAACGATAGACACGCTCTGCATAGCAGGGAAGTATTCGGCGAGGTCACGCATAGAGCGGTCAAGCTCATCGCCGTCATTTATTCCCTTGCAGAGAACTATCTGTCCGCAAAGGCTTATACCGGCATCGGCAAGTCTGCGAATATATGAAATCACCTCGCCCGCACGCTTATTATGCATCATTTTGACACGAAGCTCGGGGTTGGTAGTGTGCACGGAAATGTTGACGGGGGATATATGCATCTCTATTATGCGGTCTATATCCTTATCGTGAAGATTAGTAAGCGTGATATAGTTCCCGTGAAGAAAAGATAGACGAGAATCGTCGTCCTTGAAATAAAGAGTTTTTCTCATTCCTCGGGGAAGCTGATCTATAAAGCAAAAAATGCACTTGTTTTCACAAGAATGCTTTTTGTCCATAAGCGGAGTCTCAAAATCAAGACCTATATCGTCATACTGACGCTTTTTGATAGTCACCTCATACTCATCTCCCTCGCGGGACATTTTCAGAACAACAGTCTCCTCAGCCAAGAAGAATCTGTAATCAAGGACGTCATTGATCTCTCTGCCGTTTATGGATATTAAATTGTCGCAAGCCTTGATGCCCACTTTGTCGGCACGGCTATTCTTCTGCACGTACGATATCCTGACCATATTCGCCCTCCGCTTTTCTTTACATTTTCCCAGTTTACATTGTAAGCCAATTTATATTATACCATAAATGTTTTGATTTTGCAAGAGCTTTTGTTCCTATTATATACCACAAGTTCCAAACGAGACTCTGTTTACAGCAAAATCTCGCTTTTTATTGTATTTTTTTAATAAATATCTATTGTAAAAAAGTATAAAGTATGATATAATTAATTGATTATGTGAAAAATCGGGATAGACCGTGGATTTACCTGTTGCCCGACTAAAAGAGTTAAATTTTTAGCATTATATATATTTCGTTCGCAATATGCCTTCTCATTCGCTCGCACTGCGCGAGACGGACGAGCTTGATATGCAGGCCCGATCTTCCGGTCTGCGTTTTGCCGTTGCGTGCGAAAAGCGGAGGTTTAAATTGAATAACACGATGAAGCTTAAAAGCGGTGCCACCATACCGCATTTGAGTCGCGCGGAAGCCGACAAGAAAAACTACCTTACAAGAGGCGTCCTCACTCAGATGCACCTTATGCCCAACGGAGACCCCGCGGCGTTTGACACCGCCGAGGACGGTAGCATAATCTACTATTTCGATCCCGCGAGAGTGGTGGAGGCTCCGCCTGAGCAGTGGTATTTTCCTCGTGCAAAGAAAGAGACGAGAACCCTCGAATCAGGCACCGAGATAGAAAGGATGAGCATTAAGAGGGCGGCGTCCTGCGGATATTATACCAAGGAGCGCCTCTCGCAGATGCACTACGACACAATAGAGGAGCCCGTGGCCTTTACCATAAAAGGAGACGGCAAAACTCTCTATTTCTACGATAAAAAGACCGCGATACGCTTGCCCCTGGCGTGCATAAAGTGCGGAAAGGACATAAGATACAAGAGAAAGCTCTGCAAATCCTGCTATGAGGAGGATCTCGCGATAAGGCGCGAGGAGGGAGACCTTCACCGCAACGAGTTCTACGGAATGGACAGAGAAAGAGTGCTCTTTTTCGATCTTGAGCTCACAGGAGTTTACGATCACGACGAAATAATATCCATATCTATAGTTGACGCAAACGGCAAGGTCGTAATGGATACGCTTGTAAAGCCGGCGCACAAGAAAAAATGGAAGCACACCGAAAAGATCCACGGTATTACACCCGAAATGGTGGCAGATGCTCCCTTGCTTGACGACCTCGTGCCCGAGATAAAGGAAATATTCGCTAACGCGGACAACTTGATTGCGTACGGAGTATCTACTGATTACAGTCACATCAAATACATTTACGAGAAGGAGGCAGAGCGCGACTGGCTCAAGGAAAAAACAAGATGCTGTGCTAACGAATTCGTAAGATTTGCTCACGAGCATCTTCCCGACCTGTTACACGCCTCATTGACCGACGCTATGGCGGCACTCGGTATTGAGTGGGACGGAATCGCTCACACCTCGATAGCCGACACGATAGGTTGTATGAAGGTGTGGGAAAAGCTCTTCCCCAACTACTACTTAAAGGCTGAAGATTGAAAGGCTTTCACATTATGAGAGAAATTTTACTTTGCAAATATGGTGAGATAGTGCTCAAGGGCGCTAACAAGCGCTTTTTTGAGGACGCCTTGTGTAAGGAGCTTCGCCACAGAGCAAAAAAGCACGGCAACTTTGAGATAAGCCGTGCGCAGAGCACTATTTACATAAAGCCCCTTGATGATTTTGCGGATATAGACGGAATGTACGAATCCGCGAAGCGCACATTCGGTATAGCCGCGATAGGCAGAGCTGCGGTGTGTGAGAAAAACATCGAGGATATAAAGAGAGTTACCCGAGAATATATCCCGCAGTTTCTTGAGGGAAAAAACAGCTTCAAGGTTGAGGGAAAGAGATCGGACAAGACCTTCCCGTACAATTCTATGGAGCTCTCCCAGCTGCTCGGAGGTGAGATACTCGACGCTATGCACGGAAAGATCAGGGTAGACGTTCGTAAGCCCGAGGTCACCGTCAAGATAGAGGTGAGAGAGCAGGCAGCTTACGTGCACGCAGGTCAGATCAGCGGCGCGGGTGGTATCCCCGTAGGTACAGGAGGACACGGAATGCTTCTTCTGTCGGGCGGAATAGATTCCCCTGTCGCAGGATATATGATGGCAAAAAGAGGCCTTCGCGTAGAGGCAGTCCACTTTGAATCCTTCCCCTACACCAGCGAGATGGCAAGAGACAAGGTTATAAGACTTGCCCGTACCATCGCGGCGCACACGGGTGACGTTTACGTTCACGTGGTATCACTGACTCGTATTCAGGAAGAGCTCTCCAAGAAATGCGAGGAGGATTATTTCACCCTTCTGCTTCGCAGATATATGATGTACATAGCCTGCAGAATGGCGGCAAACCACGGCAGTAAATGTCTTATCACAGGAGAAAGTCTCGGTCAGGTGGCTTCGCAGACTATGGAGGCTATCGCCGTTACGGACAACGCGTCAACTCTCCCCGTATTCCGTCCTTGCATAGGAATGGACAAGGAGGAGATAATCGAGATATCCCGAAAAATAGGCACGTTTGACATCTCAATTGAGCCGTACGAGGACTGCTGTACCGTCTTTACTCCAAGGCACCCCCGCACCAAGCCCGTTCTTGAAAAGGTCTTGGCCGAGGAAAGAAAGCTTGATTTTGAAGCCCTCGCAAACGAGGCAATAAGCGGCGCTTACACAATAAGAGCCGAGGCATATCAGTAAAGGTAGGTCTACATTATGGAACAAAAATATTATAAAATGAACATTGCGGGTCTTGAGCGCGAGCTCCCCATATGTCCCTTGAACGACAAGCTTATGATCGCGGGCTTCGTTATCTTCGGAGACCCCGAGATAACCACGGCTTGCGCGGACGCACTCCTCAAGAAAGCCCCCGAATATGACTATATGATTTCGGCAGAGGCAAAGGGAATACCGCTGGTGCACGAAATGGCAAGACTTGCAGGAAACCAGAAGTATTTTCTCGCCAGAAAGGCGCCAAAGCTCTACATGACAGGCGTTTTGGGTGTAGCGGTAAGATCTATAACCACAGACGCCGTTCAGCATCTGTATCTTGATCAGGCAGACGCTGAAATAATGAAGGGCAAGAAAATACTTATAGTAGACGACGTTATTTCCACGGGGGAATCTCTGCGCGCGATAGAGGAGCTGGTAAAGCAGGCCGGCGGAGAGATATGCGGAAAAATGGCAATACTCGCGGAGGGTGACGCCACTGATCGTGACGACCTTATATACCTTGAAAAGCTTCCGCTATTCAATGCAAACGCGGAGCCTATACTCTGATTTGAAAACGTTCGAAAGAAAGTTATAGCGTGAAGGTTACTTTCTATTTGTAGTCAAATAAGTTTTTTCACGCGCGAATTTTGCTCCGCAGCAAAATTCATCAGAAATATTTTGCCGCCGTCGGCGGCGGAAGGGAATTTATTATGGCAGAATTTTTAACAAACCAGGACAAGAGAACCTGCTATTGCGCCGAAGTATCCGAGGATATGATCGGCAAGGAAATATGCGTTATGGGTTGGGTGCAGAGGCAGAGAGACCTCGGCGCGCTCATATTTATAGACCTTCGTGACAGAACGGGCATAGTTCAGCTCGCCTTCGACGATAAGACAGACCGCGAGATATTTGACAAGGCGTTTTCCTGCCGCGCGGAGTACGTGCTTTGCGTTCACGGCACTGTGCGTCCCAGAGGTGATGGCGCTGTAAACAACAACATTCCTACAGGAAAGCTTGAGATATACGTAGAGAGCATGAAGATTCTCTCCGCGGCTCAGACTCCTCCCTTTGAGGTAAGCGACAGCAAAAAGGTAAAGGACGAGACGGCTCTCAAATACCGTTACGTTGACCTCCGCCGTCCCGAGCTTCAGAGAAACATCAAGATGCGTCACGATATCGCTCGCGTAGCAAGAGAATACTATTACGAGAACGGCTTTTATGAAATAGAAACTCCCATGATGATAAAGGCGACTCCCGAGGGTGCGCGAGACTATCTCGTTCCATCAAGAATACACAAGGGAAGCTTTTACGCGCTTCCTCAGTCCCCCCAGATATACAAGCAGTTGCTTATGCTCTCTGGCTTTGACCGCTATATACAGCTCGCGCGTTGCTTCCGTGACGAAGACCTCAGAGCTGACCGTCAGCCTGAGTTTACACAGATAGACCTTGAGATGTCCTTCGCAACTCAAGAGGATATCATGGCTATGAATGAAGGCTTTATCAAGAGAGTGTTCAAGGAAGTCATGAACATGGACATTGAAACCCCTATGCAGAGACTCACCTTTGCCGAGGCTATGTCCCGCTACGGCTCGGATAAGCCCGATACAAGATACGGCATGGAGATACAGGATATCTCAGAATGCGTAAAAACCTCCGAATTCGTGGTATTTAAGTCCGCAATTGAAAACGGCGGAAGCGTCAGAGCAATAATAGCCAAGGGCGGAGCGGCAACTCTTACCAGAAAAGAGATAGACAAGCTTACCGAGCACGCAAAGGGAATAGGTGCCAAAGGACTTGCCTATGTCCGCTTTGCAGACGAGGCGCCCAACTGCTCGTTTGCAAAGTTTATGACCCCCGAGGAGCTTGACGCTATCTATGCGGCAGTGGGATTTGAAAAGGGTGACGTTATGCTCATCTGTGCAGACAAGGACAAGATAGTGCTTCCCACTCTCGGCGCACTCCGTCAGATAGTCGCGAGAAAGCTGGATATGATCCCCGAGGGCAAGTTCAACTTCCTTTGGATCACGGAATTTCCCTTCTTCGAGTGGAACGAGGATACACAACATTGGGACGCTATGCACCACCCCTTTACTATGCCACTGGAGGAATGTCTACCCTTCCTTGAGAGCGATCCCGGTCAGGTGAGAGCAAAGTGCTACGACATGGTGCTCAACGGCACAGAGCTTCTTTCTGGCTCTATCCGTATAACAGACTGGCAGCTTCAGGAAAAGATGTTCAAGGCACTTGGCCTCACACCCGAGGAGATCGAATCTAAGTTTGGCTTCCTTGTAGAAGCATATAAATACGGTGCGCCTCCCCACGGAGGCTCGGGAATGGGACTTGACCGTCTCGCAATGGTAATGAGCGGCGCGGACTCTCTCCGTGACGTCCTCGCCTTTCCGAAGGTACAGAATGCGAGCGAGCTTATGTCAGGATGTCCCGCTCCTGCAGATGCGCAGGCACTCAAGGACCTCAGCATAGCAGTTATAGAAGAAGAATAATAATTTATAGGCATTGTAGTTGCTATATAAATATTAGTTAAGTTATTAGGTATAACTTTATCCGTACCATTATTCAACTTAGGCTGATTAAACATTCTATACAATACG
>CAJGCF010000050.1 GCA_904501865.1 uncultured Clostridia bacterium | reverse complement strand
GTACCGAGAATAGTGATAACGTTTTTACCCATCGTGTAGTCGTGCGTTACCTGCGTTCCGAAGAAGATGAGTATTCCAAGCCAGATAAACGACAGAATCGAGATGAATCCGATTATGTCTATCTCGGAGTTGGTGCAGACGTTGGACAACAACGTTGCGGGAACTATAAGAAGCGGTACGGGCAGCAAGCTGTACGAGCATGCCACGAATACGTCCTTAAAGCTTCCCTCACCCTCAAACAGAGTGGTAAGACACCAGTTCGCAACTACGAACAGAAGCAGAGGAACCAGAACTCCTATAAGCTGTACCCAAAGTGACGAATAAAGTCCCTCGGGATTAAGAAGGTAGCCCTGACCTATGGACTGATAGTAGAACGCGAGCACAGTAACAGCTATGTAAACCAAAGCCGCGCGTACCGAACCGCGCTTTTCGTGCTTGAGGTCCCAAAAGCCGTCGAAGGGGTGCAATATCAGGTGGAAACCGTAAAGCAGCTCCTGAACGAAGGTCCTCTTTCCACCCGCAGTGGCAGTCCTAGTGTTTATCTTGGTTATTAATTTGTTTACAAAGGTTATACCCACTATTATAGCCACAATGGCAACAACCATGAGCAAGAAGTAGGACGACATCCACTGACGTCTTATCTCCTGGAAGGACTTTGACCAGTTCTCCGTATCGTAAGCCGATTCAAAGTACTCAAGGGATTCCTCGTACTGACCGTTACGGTACATAGCCTGACCGATACCGACGTAAGCCGCGTCAAAATTGGAATTGCTCTTAAGGACCTCTGTCCATTTTGTAATAGCGAGATTGAAGTCCTGATCATTCTCGGCCGCTATAGCCTCTATAAGAATATCACCGTATTTGGTTCTGTTGAACACGGTTATCGCATTTGTAGCCTTGTCGAGAACCAGCATCTTGTCGCCCTGATAGGTAAGAGCTCTTACGCTTGTAAGGTTACCTATCATAGTACCGATATCGCCGAATGCAAAGAGAAGATTTCCGTTTGCGTCGTAGGTGTATATTCTCTGTCTCTTTTCGTCGATTATAGACCAGGTTCCTTCCTCACCGACAGCAACGTCGATGATAGCGGAAACGCCTGTTATCTCATCCTTTGAGCTAGTAGAAAAGTCCACCTCACCCGCTGGCGGCCAAAAGCCGTTTCGTTTCATTATCTCATCACCATTGGTGTTGAGCATCTTGACGGGCATATATTTACCGTCTTTGGACTTACCGGTTATTGCCGACTGCACCGATTCTTCTTCAATAGCAGACGTGGTAACGTAGATAAAGCCTGCGTCATCAATCGTGATATTGTTAAACTCAGTCGACACGGCGGTCTGCATAGATGCCTTCTGATCATCTGTACGGAATCTTCGCCAGATTATTTCCCATGCCGAGAGGGTTACCGCCTGAGCTCCGATAAAACCCGTAAACTCACCCTCCTCGGTCATAACGATGATACCCTGATAGGTTGTCGAGGATACTACGAAGAGTCGGTTGTACTGGTCGACCGCCATAGCGACCGGCTTGTAAAGTGAGCTGTCTCCAAAGAGGTTGGACTCGGGAGCCTCGATTATCTTTTCGAAGTTACCTTCTCTGTCAAATACTACGATTCGGCATTTACCCGTATCGCAGACCCAGATCCTATCCTCAGTAACGAACACGCCCTCAGGAGCGTTCAAGCTGTCGCTGACTCCCTGAGCATTAACGAAATTCTTTATAGTGAATTTCACCTTGTAGTAACGGCTCAGACAAACTATCCTGTTGTTGCCCGTATCGGCAATATATACGTTTTTCTGGTCATCGGTAACAAGGTCATTAGGGTTATTGAGCTCAACGTCAAGACCCATATAAGCAGAGTCAACGATGTTGTTGTCGGGTGTGTATGCATCGGGGGAATGCAGAGCATATCCACCGATAGCGTACGTGTAGGTCTGATAAGCTGAGCTGGCGCTTGAGCCTATCACCGCACAGGAAGCAAGCATAACCACAACAAATATCGCACAAAGTATTCTTGCTGATCTTTTCATTATTGCTTTCCTCCTGTAAATTAGTCTTTCATTCCGCTCGAGCCCATCGTCTCCACGATATTGGACTGAGAGAATACGAATACGAGAATCGGCACCATCATCATAACCACCTGAGCCGCGGCGGAAGCACCCGCACGCTTAATACCTCCGGCAGTTATCTGACCGATAGCGTAGTTAAGGGATTTGAGCTGCTCGGAGTGGATATATACCGAGGAGCCCGCGTTCCAGAGAGCCTGGAACGAATAAACTATAAGAGTAAGCCACGCGGGCTTAACCATAGGCATCGCTATAACCCAATAGGTCCTGAGCTCTCCCGAGCCGTCAAGTCTTGCCGACTCAAGAACGGTGTCGGGAACGTTTGTATCCATAAACTGCTTCATAAGATACAGACCGAGAGTAGAGCCCCATGCGGGAACTATTATAGCGAGGTACGTATCTACCCACCCAAACGCCGACATTATAATAAAGGAAGTAATTGCCGTAACGGTGGAGTGGAACATGAGAGACGTACGTATAGTTTTGAACATTGCCTTTCCGCCGGGGAACTTGATCTTAGCCAGCGTGTAAGCCGCCAAGGAAGCTATAAACAGATGTCCGAATGTACCTGCTACGGAGGTGAACACCGTGTTGAATATGTATCTTGAGAAAGGAACCCAAGAGATATTCATAAGCGAAAAGAGGGATTTGAAGTTTTCGAGCGTAGGGCTCATAACTATGAACTTCGGGGGGTACATCCAAAGCTCATCAAGAGGCTTGAGCGACTGCATCACGGTATAAAGCATAGGAAGGAACATAAATGCTCCAAGCAACGTAAGCATTATCGTGATACCCGCGTCTCCTCCCGCGGAACGTGCGAATACGACCTTATGGTTTCTTGTTCTTAATCTTGCCATATTACACACCTACCTTCGAGAGTATCTTCTGCACAAGTCCGTTTGCGCCCACCATTACCGCAAAGAGCACGACGGCGATAGCCGAAGAATAACCCACCTCATATCTCATACCACCGTAGTCTTCAAGGTGGTTCATTATCGTGTGCGCCGCGTAATCAACTGACGGGAATCCGCAGAGCGCGGTAATAACTCCACCAAATCCAAACGCGCCCGTGATAGCCATAACCGCACCGAACAAAAGCTGAGGTCTCATAGAAGGCAGGGTTATGTAGTAAAGCTCCTGCCATCTGTTACGAACGCCGTCGACCGCACCCGCCTCGTAGAGCGAACGGTCAACTCCCTGCAATCCCGCGATAAATGAAAGGAACGCGGTACCAAGGGACGTCCAGAGCGCAACCACGATACACAGAGGCATAACGTAGTCCGCGTCCTTAAAGAATGCTATCTCCTTATCTATGAGTCCAAGCTCAAGCAGAGTCGCGTTTACCCAACCGTAAGAGTCGGACGAGAAGAGCGTCTGCCAGATAAGATATACCTGACCCGAGATAGAGGGTGCGTAGAATATAAGTGTTACTATCGCACGGATCTTTGGAGGAATCTCGTTTATGAACCATGCTACCAGGAAGGAAAGCAAGTAGGAAACGGGACCGACCACGCATGCGAATATAAACGTGTTGGTAACTGCCGTAAGGAATATATCGTCGTCAAAAAACAGTGTTATATAGTTATTAAGGAAGACGAAATCCGGCATCTCCAGCATATTAAAGTTTGTAAAGCTTATTACAGCCGAAAGGATAACGGGGAGAATAGTGAACAGGCAGAAAATGATCATATACGGAGCAACCATCAGGTATGCGATCCAGTTTTTCTTCATTTCCTTCCAGATCCACTGTCTCATCGTAATATCCTTACGGGCAACAGCTTGTTTTTCTGCCGCTTTATTAGACATTTTTGATCTCCTTTACAGATTTGGTATAGATGACGGATCATCAATATGTGAGGAGTGCGTCCGCCGCGTCCTCAAGAGCTTCCGCGATGTAATAGAGAAGCTGCTTTTCAGAAAGCTTCGTGATATCGGGGCCCTTGGATATAACAACAGATGTGTCTTCACTGGTCAATTTTGCAATTTCGTCTGATACTGTGTAAAGCGTAGCACTATCCTGACCCTTTACTGCTACCTTAACGTCAGCTAAAACGTTAGCGTAGTTGGAGCTTCTGTCAGCGAGCTCCTCGGCGGCAGCGAGTGCCTGACCAAGTCTCTTATCAGCAAGAGTCTGACCCTGCTCAAGCGTCTCAAGTCCGAACTCAGCGCGCTTACGTGTTATTTCCTTATTTATAGCATATATGTGTCCGAGCAATGCCTGCGTAGGATCCTCACCGTCGTTGTATGCCGCGAGGAACGCAAACTCGGTATAACGTGCTACGATGTATCTTCCGGGATAGTTGGGAACAGATGCGAGGCTGTTGAACTGAGCCTTTATTCTCGCGAGCTCCTCAACAGTCCAAGGAAGTCTTTCGAGAGCGTGCATATTAGCCGTATTGTACTTAGCCGAGGGACCCATAAGAGCAACCATTTCATTTGCGTACTCTGCCTGACAGTCGTCGCCTGTGAACCATTTGATGTATGCCCAAGCGTCATCTTCTCTGCCCTCGCAGCCCTTGACCATAACGGACGCGTTAACGGCAGATATTGCAGAGTTATTTATAGTTCCGTCAGCCTGCTTGACACCGGGAACGGGAACCATTACCCAAGATCCCTCGATCTCGGTAGCAAATACCTTAAGCTGATTGTAAAGTCCCGTGTAGTCGGCTATGATGATAGGCATCTCACCCGTTCTGAAACGGTTAGCCGCATCGTACGTATATGGGAAGCTGTAGTTTGTAAAGAGCTCACAGGTCTTCTTGAACGCCGCAAGACCTATCTGGGAATCAAGATTTATTCTCATGCCGTTGTCGGCAAAGAGAGTACCGCCCATCTGATAGAGGTGTATGGTAGAGTCTGTTGTAAGACCCATCTGCATGTTCTTTGCCTGAAGCTTAGGAATAGCCGCCATGATATCGTCCCAGGTCTGCGGAATGTCGATTCCGAGGTCTGCAAGAATGTCTACTCGAACGAACATCATCGTGAAGCCCTGAGCCTCGGGCAGACCGTAGTAGTGAGTCTCTCCGTCGGCGTTGTCCATAGCAAGAACTATCATTGCCGATTCGTTAAAGGACTTTTTAGCCTCCTCGAAATCGTCGAACTGATCCACGGGCAATATTGCGGAACGTATAGCGTAGTTTATGACCGTACCCTGATCAAGTCCAAGATAAACGTCAGGACCTTGATTTGCAAGAATAGACGGCAAGAGTGTACCCGCCGCAACGAGCTTGAGGTCTACCGTGATTCCCGTATTGGGAGTAAAGTCGGAGTTGATGAGGTTTCTCTTTATCTGAGACTGGTCACGGCCTGTAGCCAACCATACCTCAAGGCTATCCTCGCCCGTCTCAACAAGAGTACCTATACTGTTATAGTCACGGGTGAAGGAATAGAAGAATCTCTTTACCTCGTGAATAAGACTTGCCCAGAAGCCTGCCTTTGCCTCGGGGAGCTCCTCTCCCGCAGGCTGAATGAGTATATAGTCAACAGCGAGAGGTTGTGTCTTTGCGCTTGAGAGGAACGTACCGAGAGTACCGATGTAGCTCTTGAGACGCTCGAGCAATCTCGCTATCTCATCCTCGTCTCTACCCATAGTGAGAAGGAGGTTGGATATTTTCTGGAGCGTACCGACGTTAGAGGATTTCTGTCCTGCAAGCGCGGTAAGCTGCTGAGCCACACCGGGCTCGGTAGCGCTCTCATTGTCAAGCACCTTAGCCTGAGTTACCATATCTATGAGGACGTCGGGCATTATTCTCGAGAATCCGTAGTCACGGTAGTTATCGGGAGTAGCACCGGTGAGCTGAATAATAGAAAGGTAATCAGCATTGATGTGGTCAAGAGCGTCCTGAACGGTGTTTATGACGTCAGCCATAGCTCCGAGCGTGACCTCAAACTTTATGGTGTAAACAACGCCCTCGGCAAAGTAGAACTTGAACGCGTCCGTATTGCCGTCGGTAGCACTTGTAACCTGCCAATCGTCACTATAATTATAGGTAAGCGCCTTGGCTTCCGCAAAGGGAATACCGTTATAGTATCCATCGTCACCCTCTTTGAGAGTGCCGTCGCTGTATATGTAAAGCGCACGGTTTACGAACATACCGTCAAGCACGTTCTGTTTGAAGCGTGTTGCTATATCGTACATACCCGAGGCATCGACCGTGAACTTGTAGGTCACAGACTGACCCGCGGTCTGCCATTTTTCACCGCCTATGGTGTTGAGCAGAGTTCTCGAGGGATCGTGAGGAGAGGTAAGAGCATCCGCCGCATCTTCAATAGGATATATAGTCTTATCGGATGCCGAGGACATATTCTCCGCCTCTATTTTGATGCTTCCCTTTCCTGCGGGCTTTCCCGAATATTTCTCAAGATATTCCGCATAGGTATCGATATCCTCTGCGGGCTCAAGTATGATCTCTGCCACAGCAAGCTGAGAGTTCTTGCCGTCAAGAGAGATTATGTTCTCTCCCGCCTCAAGCACGAACTCAAAGGGCTCGTTATAGAAGCCCATAGAGTCGGTCATAGTGTAATATGACCAGTCGGGATCCTGGAATGCTGTGGGACGTATCTCGTTGTTGTAGATATCGAGAGTCATAAACCTGATACCGTACTTGTCGCAGAAGTTCGAGATAGCACTCGTCCATACGTCAGGACACTCAAAAGAAAGCTTTCCCTCAACCACCTTGGCAACGAGGCCCGCCTTTTCGCCCTCGGACTTAACGGTATCTACGTTTTCCTTGCCGATGTACACTCCATCAGCGTAATCGCTCACCCAATTCTTCTTTACGGTAATATAACGCGCCTCAGAGAAAGGAACCTTTCCGTTTATCTTGAATACGCGCTCTACCGAATCAGCCTTGGTCTCATTTCCCTCTTCAACGTAAGCGTAATACTTGAGCGTGATGGTGTATTTTGCCGTCTCAGGCACAGTCACCTTCCACGCAACAGAGCCCGATGCGGGAGTCAGCACCGCAAGCACACCGTCGTATTCATCAACAGTATACTTTGCGTCGGATCCCTCTGCGTACAGCGCATCTATGGCGTTGACAACTATGGGATCCTTTGCCGCCCCTACGCCAATATGCTCTGCGACATATTCGCTGTAAGAGATGATGTTGAGCAGCTCAAGTACTTCTGTGGAATCGTATATCGAATCCATGCCTGACTCATCGTAGCTGCCGCCTGCGGCGTCCGTTGTCCCGGCCGCCATGGTCGTAACGCAGAAACAGCTGACTACGAAAGTCAAACAAAGTATCAAAGCTGTCAGTCTTTGAAAGTTTGTTCTCATAAGAAAATCCTCCTGATTTTTTTAGACAAGGTCGACCCTTGTCCCGTTAGGGCACACGCTTCCGTCAATAACACCGTGCGTAGTGGGCATAGGACCAACGTCCGTCAACCCAAAGCCCACCCGCAGCCTTTGATATCACTCCCTCAAAAAACGGTGTCATTCGGAGGCGTTACCAACGGTGCGGTATGACTGTGAGCCGATTCACGCGCATACGCGCAACGGGGTCGGCGATCATACTGCATCAGCATTCTTTGCCAAACGTTAAAAGATGAAATAAGTTGTCGGGTCTAAAAAGCTGAAGAAAATCACATTTCAACAACCAAAACGGCTCCGATAAGCTTAAATCAAGCCTAAAGAAGCACCGCGTCAGGCATCAAAATGCTTGGCACGCTAACGGCAACTGTATTTTTCTCACGCGCGCAACGCTTGCGACCAATCTGCAAACGCTCTCTGACCGCGCGTCGTAAAAGGCATAGCGAATTGCAAACACCCTAAAAGCATATTGATATATTATCACAAATCCCCTTTTTTGTCAAGCATTGCAAAGTTCACAAACCTTAACAAAAAAGCCTTGTGTCACAAGAGGAAAACAAACATTTTGTTCACATTTCCAAGCGACTTTTCGACTCATTTTCTTTCATCAGTTAGACCGTCAAGAAGCCCTCATGTTCTAGGTAAACTGCATTTACCTTGATTCTTCCGAGCAGCGTCAAAAAATCGTAATATTAGCTGTTTTTTGTTCATTTTGCCACTTGATTTTTTTGAAAATTCCACTCAAAAGATGCAGGTAAATTGAATTTACCCGCGTGCACCTTTTACTATCTGAAAAGTCATTCCAAATAAAAAACTTACAAAAAATTAATTTTTTGTGATTTTTGCACAAAAAACACCTCTTTTTTTCTACATTTACGATTCACAAAAAATTTCTGTATTTTTTGACAAAATTTTCATTTTTTCTTTCCGACAACATCACACTAGTCAAAAAAACAGTAAAAAATTGCAAAAAACAAGGCCATTTTTACTTTTATTCCCATTTATTACAGTTGCGCCCTTTTTAAAGACTTCTCCTCAATATAAACAGACCGTAAAGCAGCAAAGCACCGTGAATACCCTCACAAAGCTTCACCATTGCATGCAAAAACACATTCCTGCTCTACACCGCTATAAAAGATTGCAGACAATACAAGAACACTAAAGGTAACAATATCATCAATATGTGTGCTTGAGAGAAATCCGCGAGCTACCTACCTCACAGACAATATACACACTCAAAGGATAAGAGTCTAATCTCACGGGCCCAACTTGCCAACTCATTCCACAGTTCAGTCTCTAAGTGTGTAGTCTTGGAACCAGAGTTCTTGGAGAACGTAGATTTGGAGCATAGTCTTTGGAAATGCAACCTTGAGCAGATTCACACACCCTAACGAATGGACTCGGCAGGATTTCTCAAGCTTATTATATATCTTTATTTTGTATATTTTCCATTTCAAGGATCTGCTTTTATTTGAACACCAACATTGTAAAATATCCATCCATGCCCTATATTTTCATCCATTCCAATCCGCTCTTATAAATATATAATTGATAAATAAACAATTTGTTGTGAAAAGATGTAAAAATCACCCCCGAGCAGCTCTTTTTTTCTGTGACCGTTATTTTCGATCATCGCACAAAATTCGCTTGCTCGGGGGGTAAAATTTGTCAGATCAAAGCTGTCAGAGAGAATTAAAACTTATTGATGTTAGCCTTAACGTACTTGACCATCTTTGCCTGTATGTATTTCTTGTTATCGGACAAGAACTTTTCCGTCCTCTCATAGTTGCCGCCCGCATTGTCGTGCAGGAATCTGAAAGCGTTTGCAAGTTCTCCGTCATCATTTTGCTCAAGCGCAGAGGCTATTGCGTCAATAATAGCAGGCTCTGCCATAAGATAAAGCGTCCATATTCCCTCATTGGCTCTTTCAGAAAGATCGTATATTATCTTATACGCTACCAATGGGAAATAAACATCATCACCGTCAAACACTTCATTGTCGCTATCAAAAACATTTTCCGTCCATACCTTTGACGCGTTTGAGACGAGCTTGGTCATAACGTACGTCATCTTCTTATTAACAGTGTCGAAGTCGAGCTCATCAACCGAAACGTTTGACTTGAGCTTGTTATCATAAAGGAAGAAATTTGCCTCCTCTGCAGAACCGACAACGAACGCCAAAGCTCCCACGGCTACGCCCAAAAGCTCAAGGGTGATACCGAAAAGGATAAACATAACATTTAGCAAGCCCTCGCTCTCGCTCGCGCCGAATATGAATACCAGGATTCCGGTTATCAGCAAGACGCCGCACAGAGCGAACAATATAAGCTGCAAATTTTGCTTCAAAAAGCTTTTTACATTGTTCATAAAACACCTCTCGTCAAAATACGATTGATTTTTAATATATCTGTACATATTATATCACAGTATTTGTTGTTTTGCAAGTGATTTTTCTATCTTTTTTGAGCAAACCCCACTTTTTTGCTCACTCAATACGTTTTTTTGCGTTTTTCATCAAAAAACATTTCAAACAAAGAAGATTTCACTTGACTAAAATCATAAAAAATGGTATAATTATTGTGTATTTTTAAAATTCACAAGCTCAGTCTCTAAAACACTTTGCTCGTTAAGGCAAATGCCCTGTCGCAAAGATTTACAGTGGGACTGAAAAATAGCAGGAGGTCCCTATGATAAAGCTATATGAAGGCGGCGTTTTCTATGAAAACGGTAAGATAAGCAAGACTTCGCAGACAAGCCCCGAGGTCGCGCGCAAAAACACCATAGCCGCTCAGATACTCAATTCACATAACACATCAGGCGATGACAAGGCACTTAAGATAAAATTCGACGCCATGGTCTCGCACGACATAACCTACGTTGGAATAATCCAGACCGCGCGCATAGGCGGTCTTCGTGAGTTCCCTCTGCCTTACGCTATGACCAACTGTCACAATAGCTTGTGTGCAGTGGGTGGCACGATAAACGAGGACGACCACGTCTTTGGTTTGTCGGCGGCAAAGAAATACGGCGGCATATACGTACCCGCAAATCAGTCCGTTATCCATTCCTACGCTCGTGAGGAGCTTGCGGGCTGCGGCAAAATGATACTCGGCTCGGATTCTCACACACGTTACGGTGCCCTCGGCACTATGGGCGTCGGTGAGGGCGGTCCCGAGCTTGTAAAGCAGCTGCTCCGTGACACCTATGATATCAAAGCGCCCGAGGTAGTGTTGGTACATCTGACGGGAACGCCACGCAAGGGTATCGGTCCTCACGATGTGGCTATCGCGCTTGTAAAAGCTACTTTCGCAAACGGATTTGTTAAGAATAAGGTTATGGAGTTCGTCGGTGACGGCATCAAGAGCCTCCCCATCGACTTCAGAAACGGCATAGACGTTATGACCACCGAGACTACGTGTCTTTCTTCAATATGGGAGACAGACGAGGTCGTCAAGGCTCATTACGAGGCGCACAAGCGCCCTGAAGAATACCGCGAGCTCAAGCCCTGCGGCGTTGCTTATTACGACTCGATGATAGAGGTTGACCTTTCCAAAGTCGAATCTATGATAGCCCTGCCGTTCCACCCCTCAAACGCTTATACTATAAAGGAATTTCTCGCAAACGCCAAGGAGATACTCTCAAAGGCGGAGGCAGAGGCAAAGCTCAAATTCCCCAAGTGTGATTTTGACTTAGTCTCAAAGGTTCAGCCCGACGGAAGTGTGCTTGCCGATCAAGGTATTATCGCCGGCTGCGCAGGCGGAATGTTCGATAGCATAGTTGAAGCGAACGCTATTCTTAAGAACGGTAACGTAGGAAACGGGTATTTCTCACTTTCAGTATATCCGACGAGTATTCCCGTGTCTCTGGCACTCACCCGTGCGGGTGTTTCGGCAGACCTTCTTGCAAACGGAGCCACTATAAAGCCCTCATTCTGCGGTCCCTGCTTTGGCGCAGGTGACGTACCCGCAAACAACGGCCTCTCGCTTCGCCACACAACCAGAAACTTCCCCAACCGCGAGGGCTCAAAGCCCGGCGAGGGACAGGTGTCGGGAGTTGCCCTTATGGACGCGCGCTCCATTGCCGCGACCGCGGCAAACGGTGGAAAAATAACCCCCGCTACCGATATTGATTACGATTACTCTCCAATAACATACGAATTTGATAAATCAGTCTATGAAAAGAGAGTTTATTACGGCTTTGGTAAGGCAGACCCGTCTGCCGAACTCATTCTCGGTCCTAACATCACAAGCTGGCCCGAGCAGTACGAGCTTGCGGACAATCTTCTCGTAGAACTGACAGCGGTCATTCACGACCCCGTGACCACAACGGACGAGCTCATTCCATCGGGTGAGACAAGCTCGCTCCGCTCTAACCCTCTGCGTCTCTCGGAATTTACTCTATCCCGCAGAGCCCCCGAATACGTGGGACTGTCAAAGGCAATTGCGGCACAGGAAAAAGTAAGACGAGAGGGACAACTTCCCGACAAGCTCGCGGCGACTCTCGCGAAGGTGGGAGATGCGGATATTCTCGCGAAAAACACCCAGTTCGGCTCTTGCGTATTCGCAAACAAGCCGGGTGACGGCTCGGCACGTGAGCAGGC
>CAJGCF010000049.1 GCA_904501865.1 uncultured Clostridia bacterium | reverse complement strand
AGTTGAACCTGCTCGGACATAACGGCGGAAAAATAAGGATAGCCCATTGTATGAATGAGAAAGCCGCACAGACACTTAAAGACCGGGTGGCACAAGAGTTCAAGGAGTTGGATATAGAGATATACGGCTGCGGAGGCTTGTGTAGCTTTTACGCTGAACGCGGCGGTATGCTTGTGGGATTTGAGAAAATATAATAAAAATATCACCGCGTATGCTAACGACCTTAAGGCGTCGTGCTGCTCGGTGATGTTTTTTATTTATGTTCCTCCCGTAGCATCAATAAAATACTTGATGACCGTATCCCGTAAAAGCTCCGCGATATCCGTAGCTTTCCCGCCGACCGCCTGTCCGTTGATTTGATCACAAATATAGCAAAAAGCAGTAGATGATGACGTCAGTATCTCTTTTGCGCTCATCATCTCGTCAAGGGTGAATGGCTCTTCGACTACGTTTATCCCAAGCTCGTGGCACGCGCGTATCAAATGTCTCCTTGCGATACCGTCAAGTATAAGCTCGTCTGTGGGATGAGTTTGAAAATGTCCCCTCTGATTTATAATGTGCACGTTTGAATGTGAGCATTCCGTAACCATGCCATCGCGATGGAGAATGGTCTCGTAAGCCTCGGCATTTTTTGCATTTTGCGCGTACATAACGTTCGGGATGAGATTGAGGCTTTTTATATTGCAGTGATGCCAACGTGTATCATGCGCGGTAATGGCGTTGATTTTTTTGTGTATGTCTTTTGGTTGACCGTGCGTAAGGCTTACCCATAGATTTCCTCTCATGTCGTCAGAATATGCGTGACCTCGCACACCCGTACCACGTGTGACCTGAAAATACACGAGCTGGTCTGGATAGTCCAGCATTTTTACAAGTTTTGATAAAAGCTGTGCAAGCTCGTCTTTGGATAGTGGAATGTTTATATCAATAGCCGCAGCGCTCCTGTATAAACGGTCTATATGCTCGCGCAGAGCATATATGATATAATTTCTTGCCAAGGTTACCTCATATACGCCGTCGCCAAAAAAATGCCCTCTGTCGAGAAATGGCACGGACATATCCTGAAGCCGCCCGATGCGCCCGTTGTAATAGCCGAGATCTTCCATAAATAAGCCTCCGTGTAATTTTTTAGAACAGCACTATTGACATTAATAAATTAAAGTGTTACAATTAAGTAATGACTTTTTTTGGAGATAAACGTGAGTATAAAGATAGGAAATACAGAGCTTGAATCGGGACTTTTTTTAGCTCCTATGGCAGGCTTTACCGATTATTCGTTCAGAAAAATATGCCGAGAGCGCGGAGCCGAATATACGGTGAGCGAAATGGTGTCCGCAAAGGCACTATGCTATGAGCAAGTCACTCGCAAAACAGATGAGTCAGCGCTCAAGACCGCGCCTCTTGCCGCAGTCAGAGCCGAGGAGTATCCTATGGCAATACAGCTTTTTGGAAGTGAGCCCGAGTTTGTAGCCAAAGCTGCCAAAATGATAGAGGAGCGGTCTTATAAAGGTTGTACTTCGCCCGTGTCCCCCGTAGCAATAGACATCAATATGGGCTGTCCTATGCATAAGATAGTATCCAACGGAGAGGGAAGCGCGCTTATGAAGGATCCGTCCTTAGCGGCAAGGATAGTCGACGCTACCGTAAATGTTCTTAAAAATACGCCCGTAACGGTCAAAATTCGCGCAGGATGGGACGCAAGCTCCAAGAACGCCGCAGAGATGGCAAGAATGCTTGAGAGCGCAGGAGCCTCGATTATATGTGTTCACGCAAGAACGCGAGAAGAGATGTACAATCCCGGGATAGATATGGATATTATTGCAAGTGTTAAATCAAGCGTAAATATAGCCGTTGTGGGTAACGGGGATATATGCTGTGCCGATGATGCGCTTGAAATGATATCAAAAACGGGGTGCGACGGTGTTATGATCGGAAGAGGTGCTCTTGGAAATCCGTGGATTTTCGATGAGATATGCGCGCGTATCAGCGGCAGAGAATACATGCCACCCACGTTTGAGGAGAGGATGGACACTTGCCTTGAACATGTAAGGACCATGCGTGAGGATAAGGGTGAGCACGTGAGTGCGGCGGAGATAAAGAAGCATGCCGCGCTTTATATAAAGGGAGTTCGCTCGGCGGCATCCACACGCGATAGGATAATGAAAACGCGCTCCACGTCGGAGATAGAGGATATTATACAAGAGCTCAAGGACATTCATTTGAAAGAGGAAGAACATGCCTAAATACGTACGCATAGTTACGTCGGATAGCAAATTTGCGAGAATGCTTGCCTTGGAGCTTGAGGCTATCGGTGCTTTAATAGTATCAGACCTTGAACATATGGACCAAAAGGACAAGGGTGATAGCTTTTACACCTTGGCAGACCTTGACACTTGCTATGACGACGAAATAATTGAATTTGCCCAAAAAACGACACTTATAGGATATTCGCGCTTTTATGCCTCGGAGATCCCCGAGAAAAGTGGTGCCTGTGATGTTTTCTTGCATAGACCGTTTCTGATGTCAGACATATATGATATATTCGCTGACGGAGAAAAACAGAACAAGAAAAAGCCGCTACAGAGAAAGAAAAATAAATTGAATATGAAATATCAATCCCACAAGGGAACGTACTTGAGTGTCGACGTGAGGGACAAGCATGCCGTCTGGGGAGAGGTGAGGATTCCATTGAGTGACAGCGAATACAAGATACTTTCAGAGCTTTGTGCCAACCGCGGAGATATAGTGAGCAGGGAAAGAATGCTCAATATCTTGGGCGCGGAAAGCGGAAATATAAGCGACGTTTATATATGTCACTTGCGCCGCAAAATTGATAGCAGGCTTGGTCTTAAGCTGATATATACAGTTCGCGGCGAGGGCTATATACTTAAAAATTAAACAAGGAGCCGCTTCATTTAGCGCAGAACAAAAGCCACTTTCAGGAACTTAGACAAAAAACAACTTAAAAATATAGTTTTGGTCTTTGAAATGTTAAAATCCGCCGATTTTTTCGGCGGATTTTAACATTTTATGTGGCTTTTTAGTTGCGTTTTGGATCTCTGGCGTACTCTTGTACGCCTACGAGGACCAAACCACGCCTTCTGTATCTAAATGACTCGGACCCTTATCTTTATTTGGAAAATATGATATCTGCCTTTTCAAGTATTTTTCTTTCCGAGAAAGGAACTCTTCTGCCGCTTATAAGCTGATATGTCTCGTGTCCCTTGCCTGCAAGCAGGATAAAATCTCCGTCCTCGGCAATCTCAACGGCCTTCTCAATAGCCTCTTGTCTGTCGGGGATCATATATACGGGCTTGTCCGTGTCTTCCATCGCATCGCGAATGTCGTTTATGACCTTCTGCGGATCCTCGTTGTTAGGATTGTCAGAGGTTATTATTATAATGTCCGCGAGACGCTGCGCCACCTCTCCAAGCTCTCGGCGGCGACCGAAGGTCCTGCCTCCAACGCTTCCGAACAGACATATTATTCTGCGTGGCTCATATTCCCGTAAGGATTCAAGCACGGCTTTGAGACTCGCGCCGTTATGCGCGTAATCTATCACGAAAAGCGAGTTAGGACGGCTTTTGAGCGTCACAGTCTCAAATCTTCCGGGCACGCATAGCGTGGACAGCTTGCCCAGAACAGTGTCGGGCTTAATTCCGAGGAGCAAACATATCGCAATAATGATAAGTCCGTTTTCCGCGCTGTAAAGACCGGGAACTGCCATAAACACGTCAGATTTTTCATTTATGTCAAGAGAATTTCCGTTACCCTTGAGACATTCAAAGGAGATGCCGGGCTTAATGCCGTTTTTGAGTCTCATAATGTTTTTGGCGTACAGAGAACAATCGGTGTTTCCTTTTGCGGAAATCGTAAATATGTTTTTGCCCGTAACACCCTCAAGCATGTATTCTGCGTGCGGGGAATCTGCGTTTACAATTATATTGTTTGCGCAAAAATCCGAGAAAAGCAGCTTTTTGCAGTTTCGGTAGTGGTCAAATGTCGGATGCTCGTAGCCTCCGATGTGGTCCTCATAAAGATTGGTGAACACGCAGGTGTCAAACTTTATGCCGTAGACTCGCCTCTGCCACAGTGCTTGCGAGGATACCTCTATAAAGACAGTCTGCACTCCGTCGTCCAGCATTTCGCGAAGTGCTTTTTGCAGCTCAAGCACGTCTGGAGTTGTGTTAGCCGTTTCAAATACCTTGCCGTTGTAGTAAATTCCGTTAGTACCTATGTAACCGACCTTCATGCCGCTTGCAAGCGAAATATAATATGCGGAAAGGGCAATAGTGGTCTTGCCCTTGGTTCCCGTAATACCAATTATCCTCATTTTTTCGGCAGGCGCACCGTAAAACATAACAGACAGTTTGGCCAAAGCCTCAGCAGAGCCCGAGGTAATGATCACCGCCGCGTCATCGGGAAGATCAAGCGGCCGCTCGGCAACAAATATTCTCGCGCCGTTTGAATAGGCGTGCTTTGCGTGAGCGTGACCGTCTGTGAGAGCGCCCAATTTACAGAAAAATGCACAGGTCGGCGAAGCCAATCGGGAATCGTGGCAAAGTGATAAGATCAGCCTGCGGTGCAGATATTCGGGTATATATGAGGATTTTACATCTATGTTGTCTAAAATATCCGTTATCTTCATTGTTTTATATCCTTTCGGCATCGGTGCTATCAACTGAGAATAGATCCTCCGCCTTTACTGTGATGTAGATGCTTTCTATTCTCTCGGAGCAGGCGTGGACTAATTTTTCGGCACGCCCATCACAAATTATAAGAATAGGAGTGAAATGTTCCTCAAATCTTGACGGAAATGAGGACAACTCTGCGCAAAGCACTAAATGGGAGAACGAGAAGATCTTGTGGCACTTGAAAAATAGCCTTTGATACCACGAAAAGCGATCAGAAAAAATATGCGGCTTGATTTTTGTGCTCTGATATATCTTTTTTGCTGTCTCAGTGCAATTTTTGTCGCTTCCAATAATAACGGGAAGTAAAAAATCATTCTCAAGATAGTTCATCTTATCTCCTCTCGATAAAATACACTCACTTACGTATATTATAACACATATTATCGAATTTTGTTCCTAAAAACAAAAAAATTTACACAAGTACCAGAATTTACTTGCAAATAAGGACAAAAAGATATATAATATCTATGGATACATTTGTGTCAGAGGTGAATATGAAAAGAGAACATATATATAAAATATTCTCACGTATGCCAACTATCGAGACCAAACGCTTTATTTTGCGCAAGGTAACCCTTGATGACGTTGACGATATGTATGAATACGCAAAAGAGGCAGAGGTAACGAAGTACCTGACCTGGTCTCCTCACGTCGATAAATCCCACACCTTTGAGTATGTCTCATATCTGCAAAACAGATATAAGGTAGGGGATTTCTTCGATTGGGCAGTAGTATGCAAGGATAGCGGAAAAATGATAGGCACCTGCGGCTTTACGAGATTTGACTATTCAAGCAACGCCGCGGAGATAGGATACGTGTTAAATCCCGACTATCACGGACAAGGTATTGCCACAGAGGTGTTGGCGCGTGTTATCAGATTTGGCTTTGAAAAGCTTGCGCTGAATAGAATTGAGTGTCGGTATATGATAGAGAATCAGGCTTCTCGGAGAGTTATGGAGAAAAACGGAATGAGCTTTGAGGGCGTGTGCCGAGAGGGAATGCTAATCAAAGGTAACTACCGCAATATAGGTATATGCTCTATTTTGAGATCAGAGTACCAAAAAAGTAATCAGGATCAAACTGCAACACAGCAAAAATAAATAAACAAAATGCTCCCGACCTATTGAAAAAAAGCAAACAATGTGTTATAATACAGGAGTGAATATTTCACCTCTGTATATGCCTCCATAGTTAAATGGATATAATAAACCCCTCCTAAGGGTTAGTTATGGGTTCGATTCCCGTTGGGGGTGCCAAAACTCACAATGATGGCTTTTGCCTTCGTTCTGAGTTTTAGTTTTTCAGCGTTCCAAATCCAACTCACCGCCAAACGACAAGATCGTTTGGTATAACTTCAGAGATCCCGTAATTGTTTGTATGTTATTAACAAAATTCTCCTTTTATCTATTGCAAATCTCAAAACAATATGGTATAATGTTTATATGGCAAAAAATGCTAAACCATTTTGAAAGAAGGTAAAAAACATGGATATCGGATATCTGCCTTTGGAGCATTCACATAAGATGCTCAAGGATCTCGTTCCGTCTATGACTTGGAACGGTAAGCAAAAGCCTGAAGAATGGCAAAAGGACGCAAGAGCAAAGCTCACAGAGCTTCTCGGACTCGATGAAATAGAGAAGTGTAAGGCCGAGCTCAAGATGGAAATAGAGTATGATAAAATATGCGAGGATCACGGTTGCCGTGAGATACGTTTCCGCTTTACAACAGAGGAAAATGTAACTGTTCCTGCACATCTTCTTATTCCCAACGGTGCGGACAAGCCTCTGCCCGTAATGATAGGCCTGCAGGGACATTCGAGAGGAATGCACAAAACTCTCGGCAGAGTAAAATATCCCCAGCACGAGCCGCCCGTTGACGATGGTGATAGAGATTTCGCCGTTCGCGCGGTAAAAGAGGGTGTTTGCGGTATTGCTCTTGAGCAACGTTGCTTTGGTGAGAGCGGATCTCTTGATGAGGGTGTTCCAGGATGCCGCCAGATCGCGATGAGATCCATTCTTATGGGCAGAACCCTTGTTGGTGAGCGTGTATGGGATATTATGCGCTGTATTGACGTTATCCAAAAGTATTTTACAGATATAATCGACGGAGAGAAGGTTATATGCCTTGGCAACTCGGGCGGCGGTACGGCAACCACGTACGCCTCTGCGCTTGACGAGCGTATAAAGATATCCGTTCCTTCCTGCGCGGTCTGTAGCTATGCGGATTCCATTGGCGCAAGATATCACTGCGAATGTAACTTTATCCCTCATATTGCTAAATATTTCGATATGGGAGATCTTTGCGCTATGGTTGCGCCTCGCGCTATGGTGGTAGTAAACGGAAAGGACGATACCGATTTCCCGTTGTTTGCGGCTAAAGAATGTGTAGCGGTAGGAAGAAAGGTATATGACGCTATGGGCGTTGACGAAAAGCTGGTACACGTTGTAGGAGGCGCGGGACACCGTTTCTATGCGGACGACGCATGGCCTCATATTGAGAAAGCGCTTAAAGCTCTTTGATTTACATAAAAAATAACGGCTCTTGCGAGCCGTTATTTTTTATTTTACAAGCTGTCTTTTTATTTTCTTTGTTGTGGTCTTTTCAAACTCTGTTTTTCTGATCTCGACCGCCTTTATTTGCTTATACGTAGGCAACTTTTTGTTCGTCGCGTTGATAGCCTTGCGGATAGTATCCTTTACGGCTTCATCATCAACGTCCTTGGGGAATTTTGTAAAGTCGGGGTAGACTACCGCGGTCAAGACGACCTCATCGCTTCCCTCGTTCTTTCTACCCACAACGCAGCACTCGCTTATGGTGTCGATCGCGTCCAGATATTCCTCAATCTCCTCAGGAAATACGTTTTTGCCGTTTTCAAGCACGATAACGAACTTGATGCGTCCCGTGATGTAAAGATATCCGTCGGAATCCTTGTATCCAACGTCACCCGTGCGGAACCAGCCGTCGTTAGTGAACACCTCGGCGTTAGCCTCGGGATTGTTGTAATATCCTATCATAACGTTGTCGCCCTTGACAAGTATCTCGCCTATTTCGTAGCCATCCTCTGTGACCTCGCCGTTAGGATCTATGCGAACGCGGCAAGAGGGAACTGAAGGACCGATAGCGCCAAGCTTTCTTGCGTAATAAGGAGTAACGGATACCAAAGGAGAGCATTCTGTGATACCAAATCCCTCGAATACGGAGATTCCAAATTCTTCAAATGCAACTATAAGATCTGGATTGAGCTTTGCTCCGCCGCAAATCACGTGATCAAGCTCTCCGCCGAATGCGTCAAGCACTGATTTGAAGATAGCTCTTCTCATATCAATACCGACCTTCATAAGATTTCTTGAAAGCACAAGTCCCGCTTTTAAAGCTCCCGCTCTGCCCGTTCTTTCAGCCTCAGACCAGATACGCTTGTACATGGTGTTGAGGAACATAGGTACAAGAACGAGTCCCGTGGGCTTGAATAGCGCAAAGTTCTTCATAACGTGGCGCAGTGAGTCGTTTATGCATACCGTGATGCCGTATATCATTCCTGCAAGCAGACACATAAGCTCGTAGGTGTGATGAACGGGGAGTACGGACACAAGAACGTCCTCAGGTACAAAACAAACGCTGTCAACGGCAGAGCTTACCGCGGCAAAAATGTTCTTTTGAGAGAGCATAACACACTTGCTCGTTCCCGTGGTTCCAGACGTAAAGAGCATCTCGCACATTTCGTCTCTGTTCTTGACCATCTTGACTGTGTAGCCGTCATCAAGCTCCGCTTGACCGAGCTCCAGAAGATCTTTGAAGGGAAGTATGTTTTCAGAAAAAGACGAATCGTAATCCGAGCTGATAGGTATAAATTTTTTGAGAGTAGAATGAGACTTTATAGTATTCAAAAACTTCTCGTTAAAGGACTTGGAGTACACTATCGCCTCGGCTTCAACCATTTCCAAGAACTTTTCTATCTCAGAAACCGCGAGCTCTTTATCCATAGGTATTATGATGGTACCCGAAGCAAGAGCGCCTACATAGGTGGCTAACCATTGCGGAGACGTATCACCTATGACCGCAACTCGCCTTCCCGAAAGTCCGAGCTTATCAAATCCCGCGGCTATCTGAAGCGCCATCTGATAAAATTCTGTATACGTCATCTCCTTGACGACGCCGCCCTCAAAATACTTGTACGCAACCTTATCGTGAGAGTGTATGCATTCTAAAAGGTCGTTGATATCCCACACGTGAGGGAGATTTTTTATTTCTCTTTTTCTGTTAGGGAGCTTACTCATTAAATAATCCTGCCTTATAAAATTTCGTGTGAGATCAGCTCTCACAAGTCTTTCTTGTAAATGTGTCGCTTAAAGTGAATATAACCTTGAAAAAGCATTTCATTTCTTGCTCACTTATGCGTACGCAAAGATCGTCGAGATGCTTTTCAATATATTCCTTGATATCTCGTACTATTTCGCGTCCTTTATCGGTCAAAATATACTTGTTGCGATATTTTCTGCCATCGTTGAACTTATCATTTTTCTTGATAAATCCAAACTTCATAAGTTCTCGGGTGGCACGCGAGACGAAAGCCTTGTCTACTCCACAGTCCTTTGATATCTCGGTGGACGTAAGACCCTCGGGTGAGAGGTCAATGTGCATCATACAGTTAAAATGCACACCTCGCATACCGTATTCAGATATTTTTCTATCCTTTATCCTGGTAAAAAACTTATTTAGGTTTTCTAGGGATAAGGCTAATGCGGAGAAGTTTTCCATACGATTACCTCTGAGATATAATTCTGAAATTTGTTGATTAAATCAATAATTATTATAACTTAAAACTTGGAATTTGTCAACATCTCATTTTTCTTTAACACTTTATTTACAAAGGGGAATCTATTTTTTGACACGCATTTTAAGCACATCTTCCTCATTTGGAGTAACGTACGCGCTCCAGTTGTTATGATATATAACGAATCCGGGCTTTGCTCCCGAAACCTTTTTTACACCCTTGGCTAACAAATAATCAACGGGGACCTGAACACCTCCGCGCGCCTTGGAATAAAAGGCGGCTATGCAACAGGCATCTGTAAAATCCTGCTCGGGCGGCTCCTCACCGTTGGTTATCATGAGAACGTGAGAGCCTGCAAGATTCTTTGCATGAAACCAATAATCGTGCTTAGCGGCGACCTTGTGAGTTATATATTCATTCTGATAATTGTTCTTGCCGCAAAGCACCTTGTATCCGTTGGTGGTAACAAATTCCGCTATGTCGGGCACGTGTTGCTTTTTTGGTGCGGCGTAACCCTTCATCTTCGACGCATATCCGTTGCGATAAAGCTCGTCTCTTATCTCGTCGAGGTCCGCAGAGGACTCTGCCTTGGAAAGAGCATCAAATACGGAGTAAATATAATCAAGCTCCGAGCGTGCCAACTCTATCTGCCGCGCGAGCTCGACCTTTGCGGTCTTTGACTTATTATATAGCTTGTAATATTTTTGAGCGTTTGCGGCAGGGGAGAGCCTCTCGTCAAGGTCTATCACCGTTTTGTTGTAATCCGATAGCTCATCATTCCAGCTTTCATAGTCAACGAGTTCCGCACTCTTGTCTCCGCGCTTGAGTTTGTATATATTGGCAGTTATGAGGTCACCGTACCTTTTATGCTTTTCGCTGAGTTCACATTCAACCAGCTCCTTTGATTGAGAATCTATTTTCTTGACAAGCCTGGACTCCGCGTTGGTAAGAAGGCGCAGAATATCCGAAGCGCGTTGCTTTATGCGCACTTCGCGGTCACGTCCCTCGAAGAACACGTCGAGAGCCTTGGACAGAGACTCGTATTGCTTTCTGTTGAAGCTGTCACCGTAAAAGGTGAGATCAATAAAGGAATATTCAATGGGAGAGTCTCCGTTGAATACAACGGTTGGGAACACTATGCCATTTGAAATCGCACTGAAAACGGCAGAAAATTGAGCATGAAGCGACTTGTGGGAGCAATCACACATAAGCGCATCGAACCTGCCGCACGCCCTCTGGGTTATTTCTCGCGCTACTGACGAGGATATTCCAAGATACGTTGCGGTGATAAATTTGTCTGCACTCTTTTCGGTGGGAAAGCTCGCCGCCTTGCTTAAAAATTCTCCCTCGTCAGTGAGGATCGGGTCAAGCTTGTCCTGTGCAGGCGGAAGCTCATAGGACATACCGGGCAACACCTGGCGCAGCCTACTCGTCGTAAAATCCACGGTTTTGAGAGAGGCTATGACCTTCATATTCTCATCCGCGAATATCAGATTGCTGTACTTGCCCATTATCTCGGCAAGAAGATATTTTTTGCAATCAAATCCCATTTCGTCGCGCGTGTCAAAGGTGAGCTTGGCAACACGTTCGAATCCAAGTTGCTCGACAGAGGAGAGAACAGCTCCCGTCAGATGCTTACGGAGAAGCATACAGAACATAGGCGCTTGCATAGGATTTTCTTTTTGAATAGTGCTGAAGCACATTCTGGGATTGTTGCTGCCCGCGTTTATCATAAAACGCCTGCCGCCGCTTACAGTCCTCATTTGCAATATTATCTCGTCCTTTTCGGGCTGATATATCTTTTCTATCCTTCCGCCCACGGCAATATTATTTATCTCGCGAATAATGCATGCTAGCATAGCGGCATCAAAAGCCATAGCTCAAACCAAACCTTTCTTTGTATACGATATTATTTTATCACATAGCAGCCTCAAAATCAATACCTAAATAAAATTTGAGGCAGAAAACAAGGCCGCAGATTTCTCTGCGGCCTTTAAAATTGATGATTTAAGACGTTCTGCCGTTCGGGGCATTATTTGTCGGGGAACAGACTGTTTCCGTTTCCGTCGTTGACATTTTTGTTGTACTTAACCTGAATTCTGTCAAGAGGAAGATCTACTGTCTCTCCGTCGGCGTTGCAATACTTATTGCCCGATATCTCAACGTTGATAACACCGTTAAGTTCTATCGAAACACCGAGATTATTATCATTCTCACTCAACGAATAGTAGAAGGTGTTGTTCTTTATCGTTATATCCTGACCGTAGTGTATTGTAATACCGTAAAGGTTCTCGGAATTGATAAACACGTTACCTTCAATGGTAATGTTTTTGTGAATATAGGAATCAAGCAACTTGCCCGTCTCGCCAAATCCAACCAATGCAATCGGAGCGTGAACGGTATTCTTTGTGTTCACATGTCCCGTATGATCGAATAAGCAGTTTTTGATAACTATATCACGGCTCACCGAACTCTCGCCCGTCACGGTTTCGGTGAAGAGAAGAACGCTCGCCCTGGCAAGATTTCTGAAGGTGCAGTTTTTGATCTCTGCTCCCGAGGTCTTTGGTATGAGTCCGCGTGAGCGTGTATTCTGTATCAAAACGTTATCAAATACAAGCCCTGCTGAGTTTTTGCTTACATTGTCTACCAAGATCTTGTTGTCCATTCTGTAATGGTCTTCAGTAAGATCAAAGCCCTTAACAGCATCGAAGTT
>CAJGCF010000048.1 GCA_904501865.1 uncultured Clostridia bacterium | reverse complement strand
TGAAACAGAATCCTCTGAAACAGAATCCTCTGAAACAGAATCCTCTGAAACAGAATCCTCTGAAACAGAATCCTCTGAAACAGAATCCTCTGAAACAGAATCCTCTGAAACAGAATCCTCTGAAACAGATTCCTCTGAGACAGATCCTTCTGAGACAGATCCTGCTGAAACTGATCCCGTGGGAACAGACTCCGAGGAGCAGAGCACCGAAAGAGACTGGGGTCTTGGTATTCTTCCGATATGATCTGCAAAAACAGAGACAATATGCCTGACCTTGAGAGCTTTTACATAAAAATAGCTGATCTGACGGTGGAAATACGCCATAAATATGCGTTTACAAAGCAATTTTGCAAGGATTACGTAGTGGACGGCACAAAGCAGGTTGATATTATTGCCTCTACCTCGCCGCAAGAGATTGAGGAGGAGGGAAAGCTCTACGGCTCGCCTCATTCTGAGGGATACTGCGAAAATATCTGTCTGTACCGCTCAATCGCGGAGCAAATACCTATACTTGACCGCTTTGTCTTTCACGGTGCGGCGGTTTCTATTGACGGCGTGGGATTTATATTTACTGCGCCCTCGGGCACGGGAAAAACCACTCACGTGCGCCTGCTTATGAGCAATTTTGGAGACAGAGTCAGCATTATTAATGGGGACAAGCCTATCATAAGCCTTGCGGACGGCAAAGCTACGGTCTGCTCAACTCCTTGGGCGGGAAAGGAAAAGTGGCACGACAACACAAGCGCAGAGCTTGGCGGTATTTGCCTGCTCAGGCGTGGCAAGGAAAACTCCATAAAGCGCATATCCCCCGCGGAGTATTTTGACGAGATAATTCGTCAGATATATATTCCCAAGGATTCACGTGCTATGGAAAAAACACTTGTCCTGCTTGATAGACTTTCAAGCTGTGTAAGCTTTTATTTGCTTGAGTGTGATATGTCGGACACCGCCGCCGAGACATCGTTTGATATGCTGTCACGTGAGAATGTGCAATAAAAAACAAGATGACCTTTAGTGCGAACAACTCTGTTAAGAGTATTGCGCTAAAGGTCATCTGTTTATTTTTACAGTATGTAGTCTGTCGTTTTATTCTTCGGTGTATAATTGGTCATAATACCACCGCATAGGGTTTTCATAAATATATCGCAAACGCTCATCATAATCCTGACGGTTGCGGATAATATGATCATTAGAACGGTATTGCCATATATTTATGCCGCATTCCTTATTGCAAAATCTTTTGAACGTAGACACAAACCGCGACGGAACGGAGTTCTGCACTGTAGGGACCGGCGTCCTCGACGGTCCGCTTTCCGCGCCTTTTACCCACAGCATAATATGAATATGGTTTGGCATGATTACATAACTTTCGACCGATAGATCATTGTAAAAGTCATTCAGTTGATTGATATATTTATCCGCGATTTGTCCGTATTTTGACAATTCGATTTGCGGACTGTCGAGGACGCCGGTCCCTACAATACGAGAAAGAATACATCGCCTTTCTTTCGTGCATATCGTGAGAAACACGGCTTGATTTCGATTATAGTCCGCACCCTTCAACCGAGTGGTCTTGCGATTTTTCGATTCGTACATTTTTATCACCCGTTACATTATATCACAAATCGGCAGAGAAAACACGTTCTCTGCCGAGATTTTTGTGCCTACCAATTCTCCACTAAGAATACAGAGGGAAGGAAGGTGTTTTTTATTTGTTAAAGCAGACGAATATTGTGCTCCTCACAGACCTTGACGGTGTGCTCGTCCCAGATGCTTGACTGTACCTCGCCGATGTGCGCACAGCCCATCATAAGCATACAAAGTCTTGACTGCCCGATACCGCCGCCAATAGTCAGGGGAAGCTCGTCGCTAAGGAGCATTCTGTGAAACGGGAGATTCCTTCTGTCATCACAGTCCGCCAATGCAAGCTGACGGTCAAGAGCCTCACTGTCAACCCTTATTCCCATAGAGGATATCTCGAGTGCTCTGTCGAGGACGTCATCCCAGAAGAATATGTCGCCATTGAGCTGCCAATCATCATAGTCGGGAGCTCGGTTATCGTGCGGTTTGCCAGATCTCAGCTTGCCGCCTATCTGCATTATAAATGCCGTTTTGTGCTCACGGAGATAAGCGTTCTCTCGCTCGGAGGCGCTCATATCCGGATACATATCCTCAAGCTCCTGCGTAGTCACGAACGACACCTCGGGACACAGGGACGTGCGTAGCTGAGGGTATCTTACGTGGAGTCTGTCGCAGGTGTTGCATATCGCGCGGACAATGGCTCTTACGATAAGCTTTAGATATTCAATGTTTCTGTTGTCCTTTGTGATGACCTTTTCCCAGTCCCACTGGTCAACGTAGATGGAGTGTACGTTGTCAAGCTCCTCGTCACGACGTATTGCGTTCATATCGGTATAAAGACCGTTTCCAACGCTGAATCCGTACTTTTTGAGGGCAAGTCTTTTCCATTTCGCAAGCGAGTGCACCACCTGCGCGTCAAGTCCTATGGCGGGCACGTCAAAGGACACGGGGCGCTCTACTCCGCTCAGGTTATCGTTAAGTCCGCTCTCCTCGGTTACAAAGAGGGGGGCGGAAACTCTTTTTAAGTTTAAAACAGATGAAAATTCTTCTTGAAACGTGTTTTTGATAAAGGCTATGGCACGCTGGGTGTCGTATGCGTCGAGAGACGGCTTATAGCCCTCGGGTATGTAGCTCTGCTTTTTCATTTTTCTGTTCCTATCTGTAATTTGAAGGTTTTTCTTCTATAATAAAGTATTATAGCAGATTTTCTTCTGTTCGTCAAGGGCTTTGTGACTATTACGTTGCGATTAACGTTAATTTAAAAAAACCATTAAAATTCTATTGCAAAATACGGCTTTAAATGTTATAATATATATGTATATACGTTTTTTGGAGGATATAAATTATGGGAAAAGACAGAAAAGACGTTCCTGCCAATCTTAAATGGCGACTTGAGGATATATTTTCAAGCCTTGACGAATGGAACAGAGTTTATGACGAGGTAAGCGGTAAGCTTGATTTTTCAAAATACGAGGGTAAGCTCGGAGACGCTGATATGCTCTTTGAGTGCCTTGAGGGAATAAACGCTGTGGCTCTTGACCTCAACAAGCTTTATTCTTACGCATTTATGCGTCACGACGAGGATACCAGAAACTCCGAAAGTGCGGCTCTTATGGCGAGAATGGATATGCTTGAGATGAAGCTTATGGGAAGCATTGCTTTTGTAAATCCCGAGCTCACAGAGCTTCCTGTGGAAGTCCTTGAGGGCTTTGCCAAGGACGAGAAATTCAAGGATTATGATTATACTATAAAGCAGACTATAAAGCGCAAGCCTCACGTTCTTTCAAAGGATACAGAGGCGCTCTTGTCGCAGGAGAGCAGGATATTTGACGGATTTAGGCAGGTGTTTACTATGATAGACAACGCCGATTTTCCGTATCCTACTATAAAGGTCGACGGAGAGAAGGTCACCGTTACGCACGGTATGTACGGAGTGCTTTTGCAGTCCCCGAACAGACGTGTAAGACGTGAGGCGTTCCGTGCTTATTATAAGGCATATATAGGTCTTATCAACACGATAACCGCAGCTTACGTCGGTAACGTCGATAAGGACGTTTTTCTTGCGCGCGCAAGAAAATACGAGAGCTCTCTTCAAAAGGCGCTTGACGGTGAGGACGTTGACGTAAAGGTATATCAGAACCTGCTCAAGAGCGTAAAGAAGGGCCTGCCTCTGCTCCACAGATATTACAGAGACAAGAAAAAGCTTATGGGTCTTTCCTCTATGCACATGTATGACGTTTACGTGTCTCCCGTTGAGGACGCCGAGATAAAGGTCGACTACGAGGACGCGTTCAAGATAGTAAAGGAAGGTCTGGCGCCTCTTGGTGAGGAATATCAGGCACTGCTTCAAGAGGCTCACGACAACAGTTGGATAGACGTCGAGGAGACCGAGGGCAAGAGAAGCGGAGCTTATAGCGCAAGTGTTTACGGGATCCCTCACCCTTACGTGCTTCTCAACTATCAGAAGACCACGGGCGACGTATTTACCATAGCTCACGAGCTTGGTCACGCTATGCACTCTTATTTCTCCGAGAAAAATCAGCCTCAGGAAAAGGCGGATTACAAGATATTCGTGGCAGAGGTCGCAAGTACCGTCAACGAGGTGCTTTTGCTTAAATACCTTATGAAGACGACCACCGACCAGAAGCTCAAGAAATATCTCTTGTCATATTATATGGATATGCTCAAGGGTACGCTGTTCAGACAGACTCAGTTTGCTGAGTTTGAGTATATAGCTCACGATATGGCAGAAAAGGGACAGCCTCTTACCAAGGACGCTTTGTGTGAGGTCTATCTTGGTCTTAACAAGAAATATTACGGAAGAAGCGTGGTTTCTGATCCCGAGATAGCTTATGAGTGGGCGAGAATTCCTCATCTCTACAGAGCTTTCTACGTTTATAAATACGCGACTGGCATTATCTCCGCGGTATCTATTGCCGAGAGAATATACAACGAGGGACAGGTTGCGGTCGACGATTACTTCAAGTTCTTGTCCTCGGGCGGCAGCGACAGCCCCGTAGAGCTTCTTAAGCTCGCAGGCGTTGATCTTACAAAGATGGATGCGTTCAATTCCTGTATGGCATCCTTCAAGGCGGCTCTTGAGGAGTTTGAGGCGCTTGAATAATATCAAAAGGGGGAGTAGGTCTTGAAAATAAAGCAAGGATTCGTATTGCGCAGAGTTATGGGCAACGCGGTAGTTATAGCCGTTGGAGAGGCGAGCCGTAGCTTCAGAGGTATGGTTCAGCTCAACAGTACGGCGGCAGATATCTGGGAACTTATTGAAAAGGGATGCTCCGAGGTTGAGATATGCGACTCGATATGCGAAAAGTTTGAGGTCTCGCGAGACGTTGCCGAGCAGGACGTCAAAAAAACTGTGGAAATGCTATCTGCTCAAGGGATAATCGAGCTATGAGAGAGCATGCCACAGATATAGAGAGTATTATTCGGGAAAGCGGTGTGTACGTCAGCACTTCCTCGGGTGTCAGTATGATGCCAATGCTCCGTGACAGACGGGACACTATCGTTATTGAGCCCGTGACGGAAAGGCTGAAAAAATATGACGTTGCCCTGTATCGCAGGGGTGAGGATTACGTGCTTCACCGTGTTATCAAGGTTTTGCCCGATTCCTACGTGATTAGGGGTGACAACTGCATGGCAAAGGAATACGGCGTCACTGACAGAGAAATCATCGGGAAGCTTACGTCGTTCTATCGCAAGGATAACAAAATAGATATGGGTGGTCGAGCGTATCGCGCGTATAGCGTGATGATATGTGCCGCGCATCCTATAATATATTGTATTCTTGGGATAAAGGGCACTTTTCGCCGCCTTTTCGGAAGAAAGCATAAGTAGCAATTTTTTAGAGGTGTACATGGAAGATATAAAGCTTATAATATCGCAAAATATCGTTTCTTTGAGACGGGAGAGCGGTATGACCCAGCTTGAGCTTGCCGAAAAGCTGAATTATTCGGACAAGGCAATATCAAAATGGGAGAGAGGGGAGTCGGTTCCCGATATAACGGTGCTTAAGGCCATAGCCGATCTCTTCGGGGTTACTGTGGATTATCTTATTGAAAAAGAGCACAAGGTGGAGAGAGAGCCTGCGGAAAGGGTGGTTGATCCAAGGTCAAAGCGCAAGCATGCGGTCATCACAGCGATGAGTGTTCTGCTCGTATGGGTCATAGCTACGCTTCTGTTCGTGATTCTTGACGCGTCAATAAAGCAGGGAGTTGCTCATTGGTTAGTATTCGCATATGCAGTTGTAGTATCGGCAATAGTGTGGTTGGTATTTAACTCAATATGGCATAACAGACGCAGGAATTATTGGATAGTCTCATTGCTTCTGTGGTCGGTATTGATGTCGGTACACCTTAGTATACTGTGCGGGAGCGTGAATCTCTGGCAGATATATCTGCTCGGGATACCCGGACAGATAATTATAATGTTATGGTCTGTCATAGGACGCAAAGCATAAATAAAAAATGACTTGCCTCGGCAAGTCATTTTTTTATTTTATCGCGGCTTCTGCTATAAAGCTTTGACAGAGTGCAGGACGTATATCTCAACACCGCCACGGGCATAAGACTTAAAATAAGGTTGACTATAAATATGGGTATCCATATAGATGGTGTTGAGCATAACGGAATGAACATTATCACAAAGCCCAAGAGTCCGTTTGCCAGATGTATTATGACGCCATAGTTTGATTCCAAAAGAAATCTTGAGAGGTATTCGTGGTCGTCCGTGCTTTTGAGGTCGTTTTTGCTGAATCCTGTAAACAATCCCAACTCGGGAACAAGGTCCTTCCATTTTTTTATCTTTATTGAGCGATAAAATTTTTGTTCCTTTCGTGACACGTTGAATACCTTTACGTCGGGAGAATACCAAGCCGTCGGGGTCAGTCTGCGGAGAATGAGCGCGGACAGTCCGTCCTCGGCGATGATGGCTAGGACTCCCACCGCGACCGATAAAGCTATCTCACCAACACTCACGACAGCAGGGGAGAGAAATATCGCGTTTGCCGCTATTATAAGCAGGGACGCAGTCAGAATGGTTATTATATAGAACAAGGTCCCACCTCGCCGTTCGTGGTGTATTCAAGCTTTTTTCCGTAAAAGGATTCGTAGGTCTCTACCCAAAGTCTGTAATTTTCTCGGCACATAGACTCAGTATTTTCTCGAACGCTGAGGTCGCGAGAAGGGAATATAGCGGGCAAAATATGCACGGTGTATGCTTGTATGGGCAGACCGTCACCGTCTGTGCGATCTGTATCCTCAAGGGTTATAAATACGGGAAGTGTGGGAACGTTGTCTCTCGCGGCAAAGCGGAACGCGCCTATCTTTAAGGGTCGGGGCTTTCGGTAGTTGTACCACATGCCCTGCTCGGGATATATCAATATTTTTTTCCCACGCGCGAAAAGCTCGGTGGTGGCGTTCATAAGTGCCTTCATGCCTGACATTGAGGATGCAAGCGGCAGTGTGTTGCAGTGACGGAACAGAAATCCGTAAAAACCACCAAATGAGGTGTAATTGCCCTCTCTTATAATTTTGTAGAGCATTCTGCCGTCGAGGGCGGGGCATATAGCCTTATATACCGCGTAGTTATCAAATGCGTTAAAGTGATTGCAGGTCACAAGCGCGCCGCGGTTTGATATTGCCTCAAGATTCTCTCTGCCACGTATCTCTTTGATGACAACGTCGCCTGCTTTCAACATTTTTTCAAAATGACGTTGTCCACAAAGGTTTGCGAACTTAGTCGCTATACGGGTGGATAGCTTTTTGCCCACGTAATCTACTTTTTTAGGATCTAAGGGCTTAGTTGGGGGATCATCCTCAACGTCACGGTCAAAAAGCCCCTGCTTTTCAAACAATTCTATTTTTTCAAGGATCTTTATCCTCTCGGGAGAAACTGACATTATATAGCCTCCGCTCTTTTTATCATTACGGCATCTTCGTTGAAGTGACGAAATATATCCTCTGACTCGTATGAAATGAGCTCGTTTCTTCTTTTGTTAAGCTCGTCTTCGACCTCTTTTGCGGCAAGGGCTACAAGGTTGTCGTACTGAGCCTGATCTCTTTCCATCTCTGCTTTGGAATAATTATTCTTGATTTCAAGCAGACTATTGTAAAAGGGCGTTCTTTCGGCGTATTTCCAGAACAGCTCGCCGTAGGGGACGCTGTCGTATCTCCAGGGCTTGAAATTTATCTTGTAGTGAGCAATGCTAGGAATTTTATTTCTGTCAGACGAGGGCATAGGAGTCTTGTTCCACGTTGTAGCGAGATATCTGGTTCTGCCGTGACAGATCACGTTGAGATAATCCTGATCTTGCGCGACACGGAATTCTCTTTCGGAGAGAAGATTTGCAAAGACCTCCTCAATGCGTATTCTGCGCATCTCACGAAGGTTCATAACAAGTATTCCCGCATTAAAATACTGTTTTTTGGGAATGTTTAGGACTATCTCGGAGTAACGCGCAAACACATCTATATCTGTTATTACCTCGTCGGTTATGGCACCCACGAGACAGCTGCCGATATCGTGATTATACATATTTGCAATGTCTCGGGTTATGACTATATCGCAATCAAGATATACCCCCTTGGCGTACTGAGGGAACATGTCGGGAATGAAAAAGCGGTAATAGGTCGCCTTTGTGTAATAGTCGCGTAGGTGCAGTCTTGAGCATATCGCCTTGACCTTCTGTGTGACGTTTACAAAATCTATTTTAACGTTTTCTGTCTGCATAGCCTCAAGTATGCTCACATTCTCGGGGCTCAAACGCTCAATGAGAACGTTGATGTGATAATTGTACCTCTCACTGCTATTGTCGATAAGCGAGCTTATGGCAACTGTAAGATAGGGAACGTAATTGTCATCGACCGCGAAGAAAATCGGAATTATCTCTCTTTTTTGAATGGTGTTTTTCATAGTATATCCTTTCGTATGGTGCTTTGCACCGTGGTGATTCAAACTGTCTGGGCGCATAATATTATAGCTTTGTCAAGAGCAAGTTGAGACTGCTCGAGCCTCGCATCTGTAATATATAATAACCCACACGGGATATCAAGTCAATAAACTGTTTGAGTTCTATCTCTACGGATAGAAAGTCCTGCGTCTACCGACAAGAGAAAAGCGACTCTACGCGCAGTAGAGTCGCTTTAAAACGTTTAATTTAAAGGCATTTAGTGTTATTTCTTCGCTGTGACCTTGAGCGTGTGGATCTCGAAGGCTCCGAACGGTAGAGTTACAACATTGCCACTTAGGTCGAGCTTTTGTAGGGAGTTTTCACCCATATCGCAAAGCTGCACGCCTTCTACTTCGAATCCGAAGGTTATTTCGGCACGGGTTGCAGAGTTGGAGCACTCAAAGAAACGGAAGATATGATCAGCGCCGTCCTCGGACTGCTTGATGACCTCGCAAAGAATATTGCTCTTGTCGCAGCTTGCCATAGAGTAGGACGCGGGGATGAGGTTCTGCTTTCCGCAAGCCTTGATGACCGTCATAGGATTGTTAAGCTCGTATGCGTGGGAGTAAATCTTTGTCGCATCCATAGCACCTGCGTGCGGGTAGATGGAATAGGTAAATCTGTTCTCACCCATATCGGCATCTGGATCAGGGTAAGTGGGGGCGCGGAGGAGAGTCAGAGTCATTACTGTTCCGTGAATATCGTATCCGTACTTGCAATCGTTGAGGAGAGCCACACCGTAGTTACCCTCGGAGAAGTCCGCAAATCTGTGTCCGCAAACCTCGTATTTAGCTCTATCCCAAGAAGTGTTCTTGTGCGTGGGACGCTCTGCGGTACCATACTGTATCTCATAAGTCGCGCGAGATGAGTTGATATTTACGTCAAACGCGGTCTTGATGCCCTGATGCTTTTCCTTCCAATCAACGCAGGTCTCAAAGTCGATCCTGTCGATGTCGTCGTACAGCCAGATGTTCTGCGTGAAGGTGGAGCTCATATACTTGCGGACTATCTTTATTCCTGCGCGAGCACCGTCGGTTATCTGCTCGACAGACTCTACCTGGTCAATGGTTGAATACTTGTCAATCGTGTATTCGCTCCACTCCCAAGCGTCGTACTGATCGGGATAATCGGCGTAAACTCTGAATTGGTTACCCACGCCGCCCTCGCGAATGACCTCGCGCTCGTTCTTCTTGTCGTATATCGAGCTTATGTTCATGTTACCGTCAAACTCAATACGGAAGAAGTTGTTTTCGCAGGAGCTTTCCGAGGTCTTGACATTGTTTTGAGTCTTAAGGCTCTGCACACACGCATATCCCTTTGCGGGAATATTCTCTACGTATGCACTCTTGCCGTCGATCTTTACTATGCCGCTGCCCACGGTAGGATTGGGATTAAATACCACGTATCCTGCGGATGCGTCTATGTTTTCCGCTATAGCGTTCATAGCGGGATCGAGATATTCGTGAGCGATTCTTTGTATTTCGGCGTAATCCTTGTCGCATTGCTCGTATACCTGCTTTATGGATGAGCCGGGGATAATATCGTGGAATTGGTTTGTTAGCAGCATTTCCCAGCCCTTGTGGAGCTCTGCCTTAGGAAAGGCTGTGCCGAGGAGCTGATTATTTATACTGCACAAAAGCTCCGTGTTGAGATAGAGCTCCTCAGAGCGGCGGTTGTTCTTCTTGTTTTTTGCTTGAGAGGTGTAGGTTCCTCTGTGGAACTCAAGATAAAGCTCGCCTTGCCATACGGGAAGACGTGGATTGTTATCAACTCTGTCTTTGAGCCTTGACAAGAAGTTGCCTGCAAAATCCATCTTGAACACGGGAGTTCCGGGGATACCCTTTTCAAGACGGCGCGCTATTTCAAGGTGATCCTCGGTAGGACCGCCGCCTCCGTCACCAAAACCAAAGGTCAGGAGAACCTCGTTTGTCAGTTCCTTCTGCTGAAAACGGTTATAGGTTCCCGCAACAACGACGGGATCTGTTCTTCCGACGTAAGTCGTGTGGCGTGTGGGGATGCGATCGGGCGCAATTCTCTGAGCGCTCAAAAAGTAAGTGTTTATCTCAGAGCCGTCAAGTCCCTTCCACATGAACGTATCGTAGGGCATCATATTGGTGTCGTTCCAGCCTATCTTTGTAGTTACGAACCAGTCTATGCCGTTTTTGCGGAGTATTTGGGGAAGCGCCGCGGAGTATCCAAACACGTCGGGGAGCCAGAGAATGTGGTTGTCAACGCCGAATTCCTCTTTAAAGAAGCGTTTGCCGTAAACTACCTGCCTGACAAGGCTCTCTCCTGAGCTTAGATTACAGTCTGCCTCGACCCACATGGCGCCGTCACATTCCCATCTACCGTTCTTTACGTGCTCTCTGATCTCCTCATAGAGCTCGGGAGCCTCTTCCTTGAGGTTCTGATAAAGAAGTGCTTGCGAGGACATAAACTTGTACTCGGGGTATCTTCTCATAAGCTCAAGCACGGTAGAGAAGGAGCGCTGTACCTTTTCTCTGGTCTGCTTGAGAGTCCAGAGCCAAGCGCAGTCGATATGTGTATGTCCGACACCTGTTACGGTGACATCGTTTTCGTTAACCGAGCAATATTTACCGTAGAATTCCTCGTCCATATATTCGCCTGCGACACGCACTGAGCGGAAGAACTCCTCCGAGGGAACCTTATAAAGCTCAACCAGATCAAACGCTTTGCTGAGCATATTGAGGATATTTCTGTACTCTCCGCTATTTTTATCCAAATAGTAAAGGGTTTCAAAGGGCGTATGTATATCATACCATAGCTTTTCCACGTCGCGATTGAGTCTGAAAAGCTCAAGGTTAAGTCTTGCTGACGTGGGTTTGATGCCCGTGTAGGCATAGAGAATGACCTCGTGCTCTCCGCAAGAGGAGAAGTAAAGCCTTGTGTGGTTGATATCAAGTCCCTGGATCATCTTACCGTCTATATATGCGATAAATTGAGGATTGTCGGGATCCCAGCCGTTTGCGAAATTTGTTATGACTTTAATAAATATGTCGTTAGGATCGCAATCTTCGGGCACTGTGACGTTGAACTTAAACCAAGCGTGGCTATCGTATCCGTTACCCCAAGTATCCTTTTGTGTATCATAAGGAACAAGAGCATCATCGGCGGGAAGCTCGCCTGCGCCCTTGTAGTCGCATGGGCAATATCTTACGTTTGTTATCTTGCCGAGTGAGGTCGCGCGTTGCTCGTTGAGTATATCGAGATATCGCACCACCTTTTTGTACAATGTTTCCATAGTTATCTCCTTGCATTATATATAGTTTTTTGATAAAATTTTTGAATGCTTTTACCGTTTACAATTATATCATAATACAATATGCCTTGTCAATAAAACAACGAAAATAAATCCTCTTTTTTCCACACATATAAAATCACACGCGCCGCAAAATAATATCAGAGATGCAAAGCGAGCAGAAATCGAATAAACGTTGAGCGAACAGGGTACTGAAAACTCTGCACCGCAGGCTTTTAACGGTTTTTACGGATTGCTTGCGGTGCAGACTCGATTTATCATAGATTTTATTAAAATAAACCTTTTGGTTTAAATAAGGAGTACAATTATGGCAAACAAGGAAGCAAAGAAGGCACTTGAACAGTTCAAAATGCAGGCAGCAAGCGAAGTAGGCGTTAACCTCAACAATGGTGGCTATAACGGCGAGCTCACATCCCGTCAGGCAGGAAGCATCGGCGGTCAGATGGTTAAGAAGATG
>CAJGCF010000047.1 GCA_904501865.1 uncultured Clostridia bacterium | reverse complement strand
CCCGTTTGTGCCGCCGCATTTGAAACTCCCTGCGAGGAAATCCCCGCAAAAAACATACCCGTGCCCAAGCCGGGAGCGACCGCATCGAGCAGGAAGTATGCCGATTGTCCTATACCGTGCCCAACGTTACCGATAAACTCCATAACACCACCGGGATTATACTCCTCGGTAATATCCGCATACCAATCTCCCACAACGTTATCCTTAAAAACGTATTTAGCGTACTCGACGTCTCCTGAGAGCACAGAGCCTGCGGCGGAAAAGATATCAACGATACCCTCACCGACACCGCCTATGCCGGCGGCAATACTGCCGCCGACATACCCCAGCCCCCCGAGCACCCCGCCGTTGTTTTGTGGTGAGGACGAGTGCATATTTCTGTCTGCTTTTTTGTTGTTTTTATTTTTCAACTTGACTGCATACCTATATCCAGCGTGCATATTTCCCATATTTTCTACCTCTCTCAATTAAATCCGTAAGGATTTTTATAATCTTCCGGCTTTTTGATTTCCGTGCCATCGGGCAATATTATTACTTCTTTGGTTCCTCCTGTAATATTTGTCGGATCCGTTCTTGTCTCTGTCGTTACTCCCTCTGTTGTTTGATTGAAAGCGGTAAATGTTTTTGCATCTTTGAGAACAAGTCCTTTAAGCTCGGTGGACCAATCCACATTTTTCCCTCCGATTACCTGACGCATACTTTTCTCCACGTGACTATACACATACAGTTTACCGCCGTACGACAACAAACAATCCCCATTCAACCCGTTTTCTTTTATTTCCTTATCAGACACACTTATTCCCGTCGAGTCTGTTTGTAAAGTTATCGTATCACCAGATGTAGCCTTAATCACAACCTGCGACTTACTTGGAATTCTTCCTACGGTAAATGTGATATATTTAGATATGGTATTGAAAATGCTATCATACTGATCTGAATTCAAATAGCCCTGTGACTTCATGTCTTTATATACCATTACAGTATCTAACACTTCTCCTATGCTATCACTATAAGATATTTCATTTGGTATGCACTTTTCTATATATTCTTTAAATGCATCTCCGGAAATAACACCTTCTTTGCAGTATTCCGCCAATACGCTCATCACCGCATATCTTTTCTCGTCATCCGTTGCCTGATTCCAACTAACATCCTTACCGGATGCAGATGTGAAAGTTACATCTTCGGCAGACACACCCAATAAAGATAGTGCTTTATTAGGGTCCATGTAAATATTTGTCGCAATTTCTTTCACTAAACCGGCAGATTTTTCTTGGATGGTTGTTTTAATGTTATTATGATCCTCGCTGCCCGAAGTCCATTGATTATTGGCATTTATCAAACTTTGACTTAAAGATTCGAGGGTAGCCTGATTGTCAGAAACAATTGCGTCTGCGTAATCCTCCGCCGCCGCGCCCTTGAGCTCGGCAAGGTCAGCGTCCATCTGCGCGATGATCTCGTCAGTATACTTCTCATAATCCGAGCCGCGAAGCCTCTGCCTGATGCTCGCCTTTGCGGTCTCGCTACCGTCGTAAACGTAATTGCCCTCCGCGTCATAGAATAGATTCTTTACAGCATTCACACCGTCGGCTTTTATCTGATCGTCGGTGAGCTCTTGCTGACCGGCTTCGTACTCATCTGTGACCGCCTTACCGGAATCCATAAGCTTTATGGCTCGGTCAATGGTATCCTCATCATAAACAAGCCCAAGCACATCCCTGATGTATTTCTTCTGCGCGTCAGAACCATTATAGCCGATATCCTTATACATGTCGGATATCGAGGTGTACGCGTCAAAGACATCTTGGTTTTGATACTCGCTCATATCAAGCTTAGAGAGCATCGTGACCACCTCGTCTGCAACCTCCGCATCATATCCGAGGTTTTCAAGCTGGGTCTTTATATTCTCAATATTCTTGCCGTTGTAGAGATTGTTGGAAATGATATAGGAATAAGCCTCCTTGACGTTTTGCGTGCGTATCGCGCCGCCGTTCATTCCCAAGCGTTTGACGATCTCATTGATCTCCCACTTACTGTATCCGCTCACTTCAAGATCGTTCTTTATTTGGTCTATACTTGCGCCATCATTATACATTTCCTTACAAGCGTTGTATCCCGCAGCGACGTTCTTCCTGAAGTTTTCGTCAAGCTGCCTTATTATCTTGAGCGCAAGATTTCGGTCTTTTATACCCATGTCTTGCATAATAGCCTCGGAGGACGCGGGATTATATGCAGGACCGTACTGATAAAGCATCTCATTTATGGTTTCCTGCTCCTTCGCCGCGATGACGTCAGGATTAGCGTCATAGGTGGACTTGATGATCTCCATAGCCGCATTGATCTGAGCCTCATTCATACCATTCATGCGCATTTTTTCCTTGATGCTGTTTTCCGACTCCTCGTTGCCCACATATTGCGAAGAATACTTCTCGGCCGCACTCAATACCGTCTGATCACTGAGATATGTCAAGGTCTCAGGACTCAAGCCCGACAGCACACTGTCCACGTGCGCCACCATCTCATCGCCGTACATAGCCTTAATGTAGTCAAGAACCGTCTGCTTGTTTGTACCGTTGTAATTCTTCAATGCGTACTGTATCGCCAAAGGCTTGTTTGCCTCAAACGTTGCCTTGTCATCAGCCGCCTTGCTCGCATTGTAGCCGCTCTCAAGCAACGTCATAGCTGCGTTTATCTCATGATCCGTGTAACCCGCCGCAGAGAGCAAGCTCTTGACGTGCTCCGCTGACTCAGGGCCAAGATAGCTCTGCTGAACAGAGTTATAAGCTGCCATGACTCTCTGATTCTGAAGCCACGAGGGATCCACAGCATCAAGTCTCCTCATAGCCTCATAGACGGCCTCATCACCGTAGCCCTGATTGAGAAGAAGATTCTTGACCACGTCCGCATTCGCACCGTTCCAAAGGTTATTGCTGAGTATATAGTTATATGCCTCCGTCGCGTCGGCGTTGAGTGTATCATCATAATTAGTTGCATATTGCGAGTAAAGCCTTTTCAATTCCCTCTGCTGCTCTATTTTTTCAAGATTGAGATCGTTCATAGCCGAAAGATAAGCCGAATATGCGTTAGCGCCGTAGATATCGGATACACCCGCGTTTGAAAGCCCCATCTGATAAAGCTTTTCCGCATTGGCACCGTAAGTGGAAAGATGCGTCTTGTATTCATATTCCAGATCCGCCGCGGCGTTCTTGAAGTCTCCCTCGATGTCGTAGCCCTCGCGCTCCGCCCAGGCTTCCTGAGAAAGCTTAGAGCTTGACACGGGAGAGCCGTAGACGTCTGCGAATTTAACACCCGCCTCCGCTCCGTCCGTTCCCGTTTCCGTTCCCGTTCCGTCCGTTCCCGTTTCCGTTCCCGTTCCGTCCGTTCCCGTTCCCGTTTCCGTTCCCGTTGTGACGGACTCGTCCTCGGGGTCTATTACTATGTTTTCCTGATCATTGACTGACATCAGATATTACCTCCGTTCCCTTGACCTTTAAAATAGCTCTCGTATCTTGCCTCAATTCCCTTTGCGGAGTCGTCAAGTACCTTTTTAAAATTGCTCCTTATATTGCCGTACACAACAGAGCCAATAGCCCTCGGGTGTGCCGAGGGCGTAGAAGACACGACGGGACCGGCGTCCCCGACGGTCCGTCCTTCTACGTTCTCCGCGGTCTGTACCCTCGCCGACTTGTAGGGACCGGCGTCCCCGACGGTCCGCCGATCCTTTTTCATATCAAGCTGAGCGTTCTTGTTCATAGTGTTTGCGAACGACAAAAAGTCGTTGCTCCCGGGAGTATAGTCCCTGACCTGCGGAGCGACCTGAGCGCCGCCCTGCGTATTCATACCCTGAAGTATTTTAGCCATATCACATCATTCCTTTCTCTTGCGGAGCGACCCGAGTGCCGCCCTGCGTATTCATACCCTGCACAGCCTGAGGCATACCTGCCGCCCCGCCTCCTTGCCCCTCTGTTCCGGGAGACATCTGACCCTTCATAGCCTGCGCCATCATCTGATCGCGCTGTTGCTTTTTCATCTCAACGATATTGCGAGCGAATGGATACCGCAGTTGCTCCAAATGCCTCCAAGCGCATATCTGACTGTCGAGCTGCGTGGGCTCGCCGTACATTCCCGAGGCGTAATCCTGCTTGACCAGCTCCCAAAGCTGAGGGTATTGCTGCTCAAGCGCGCCGTTCGGGTCTACGGCAAAGGTGTAGTTGTCGTCGATGTACCACTTTCCCACGTTGCCGTCGAACTCGTAGAAGTCGTAACGGTTAAAGCGCTCCTCTGCGGCAAGAGCGCAGTCGGAGTTGTCCTCGTGATGTATCTGACGGGGCTCGTCAGCGAAGGCAAGATAGAGCTCAAAGATAATTCTGAACACGTCGGCGTAATGCGCCTGCTTCATCATCTTCTTGGACGCGAGACGACCCGCGGATTGCTGGACCTGAACGCTCTTGGCGTAACCGCTCTTGGCGGTGTTGTCAGCTTGACCGAGGAAGGAGTCACTTATGCCGAGTAAGCGCTTTGCCTGCTCCTTGTGATTGTTGCGCTCGATGAGCCACTGCGACACGTCGACTGAGTAGGAAAAGAGTCCGAATTGATTCTTGTCCACTGAGTTGTCGATGTCTATAATGTTGTCAAACACACCGTTGCTGAGCGCGACCTCTGTACCCTTGGGCTTAAAAAGCGCTGCTCCCGAGCGCATTATAGCCTCGTGTATGCGCGAGGTGAGCTTGTTGCACTCCTGCTGCTGCTCGCGAATGACCTCCATGTCCGAAATGCCCCAAAAGGAATCGTCGTCCTTGATATTGTATCTCACAGAAAGCGGAAGCTTCTGCGGCTTGTAGTAAGGTAAGCGCGTCTTTTTCATCTTGGGTATCTGTACCTCCATAAAGGCGGGAAGCTCCACACCGCCCACGTCGCCCATAGCCTGCGAGCCGTCGGCGGCGGTGACGGGCATACGAACCGTCTCATAAACCATCTCTCCGTCCTTAAACTCGGGGGTGTAGGCTGGAATGATACGCCCGTCGGAGCATTGAATGTCCTCGCAAAGCTCGTCGTAATCCAGCTTGTTTAGATAGTAGTCGGGAGAGGAGCACTCGTCCTTTTCGCATATCTGACGGCGGCGACCGCAGGTCTTGCAGTATTCTACCTTGCGGGAGTAGTAGTCGTCATCGTCCTCAAGTATGATATCGCCCGAATATGAGAAGCGGCAGATATCTCCCTTCTCGCCCCTGTACCACATAACAGTGAGCGTGACCACATCCTCGTCGTATATAGAGCTGTCCGAGCCGCTGTCGTACGTGGGCTCCAGATAAGTGTTCTCTATATCCTCGTCGGACAGACTGAATTTTCGTTTTAGCGCCGCCTTGGTGGTTATGTAATTAACGAACACGTAGTCGCAGTCATCTATACTAGTGATACCGGGCTGAGGGTATATGTTGACGGGGCGCAGAGTAGAGACATGTATCTCTCCCACCTCCGAGTGAGTGCCCGACTCAACGTCCCATTCAATTTCCATACCCGCAAGACCGAACTTTTTGACAGTGCGCTCCTCGGAATCGTTATAGATCTCAAAGGGGTGCTTGTCCATAAGCATCTTTATAAGGTTCTCGACACGTCGGGCGTTGCGTATGTGGTGCTCACACTTGAGCTCGGGAGTAACGAAGGGCTGCGGAATGTTGGTGTCGATGGAGCCCTCAAGGAGCTCAAAGCTGATGTTCCACACCACGTCAGCCTTTTTGGGCACGTTGACCTCCTCCCCCTCATCGTCAAGCGTAGGACCGTCTATCTGATGGTCGCCGCGATATTGCGCATCCCATTGTTTAAATTTCATTCTTTGCGGATCAGACACCGAACAAGCCTTGGAATAGAGCTGTTGCACCTCGGCAAGCCGCTCCTGCCCGCTTTTTGATGTGATTTTCATTTTTCCTCCAATCTCGGCCGTGCCGAATGGCAAACGACCCGAATCTATGTTGTTTTATTTTTATTTCTCAACCTTCAACTTTCCACCCTCACAGCTTGGGCTTTCCGCCCATCATCCTCTCAATATCCGCCCTGCCCCGAGGACTCGCGCGGCGATAATCCACGAGCACGTCACGGGGATATGACACCCTTTTCTCACCGTCCTCGTGCTCTCGTATGGGGTGATGACTGTGCCATTGAATACAGAAATACCGAAGCGAATCGGGCGAGTGAGTGATGTAGTGCGGCTCAGTCTTGACGTCACCGTAATTTCTGTCGTCGTGCATAAGCATAGGCAAATGTTTAATTAGGCTGGTACATTTCGAAAAAATCTTAAGTATGGGACGACCACCGTCGCGGAGCTTTAAGAACTCCTTGACCGCGAGCCACCCCGCCTTTCTGTCATTGTTGGACTCTGTGAGCGAAAGCCCGTTCTCCGCAAAGATGTCCCCCTGATTTCGTCCCGTCACTCTGTCTCTGTTTTTGAGCACGTCGGGCGGAGCAAAGGTGCAGATTATGCGCTCACTTGTAGGAGTAGCCTCACGGATGAGCCGCGCCGCCTCGGAGATAGTGAGGTCAGGCTTGCAAAGCTCACGGTAAATAAACACACTGCCGTGCGGATTAACCGAGGACGGCGGAAGCTCGGCGTACCAGTAGCACGCGAGCATATCAAGACCGTAGTCGATAGAACGGTAAAGCTTAACGTCCTTGTCCCCGAGAACGTCAAAGGGCTCGACCACGTGATACCTGCGGTCGAACTCACTAAAGAACTGACCCTCCATAACGTCCCATTTACCCCATCTGAGCATATCGACAAGATTCTTGTCACCCATAGCCTCAAGTCTCTTTTCGTACCCGGGGTCGTTTTCCTTGAGTGCAAAGTTGTCATCAACGTTTGCGGGAATAAATATTCTCCTCGTGCCGTCAGAGCCTGTAAAGTAATTCAAGGGCGGCACGGGGTCAACAAATCTATTCTTGGCCCACACATGTCCGATTCCTCCCGGGTTTGTGGAAAGTTTCATACAGCGCGGATAAGGAAGCGGACCTCTGATACGCGATCTCAGATACGTCACCTGATCGTATGAGAAGTGTGTTGCCTCGTCGAACCTGACAACGTCGTACTCCGCTCCCTGATACAGATAAACGTCGTTTTCCCTCTGTAAATATCCGAACTCAATAATAGAGCCGTTGTAAAAGCTCCATACGTGCTTGGTAGAGTTATACTTTGCAAAGGGCTTACCGGGGTAGAATTTAAACGACTCGCGAATGATAGATCTTTCAAGCTCAGGGAAGGTCTTACGAAAAATTATCTGCTTTGATTCCTCGTGCTCTATCGCGTAAAAGAGTGCGTCTATTACCTGAGCCGCACTCTTGCCGCCACCTGCCGCTCCTCCGTATAAGACCTCATCGGGATAAGCTTGACAAAAAGCCAGCTGAGGAGCCGACAATTTAATCTGCTTTCGGTTTATAGCTTTCATCTTCCTCTACCTTACCGCTCCATTCCTTGAGCTCAAGCCCTTGATTATCGGCAATGTGCCGCACCACGTCAATACTGAATTTTCCAACGCCACTCTCACCCGTCTCGGCACGCTTTGCGTTAGCCTTTAGCTCGCGTATTTTCATAGCCACACGACCGTCACACTTGCCCGTGAGAGCCCGCTCATCGAGCACGTCCGAGAAGATATCCTCGCAGAACTCGCAGGCCTCGTCAAACTCGGGAAACTCAGCGCGCCAATTACGCAGAGTGCGTGTCGTGACACCAATGCTGATGGCAAATTTAGTCAGCGTAGGGTAGCCCCCGGAGGGAGCTTTCTCCACCTTCCCCTGACCGTCCCCATCAATACGAACGTGTATCATACCGCTCCGCTCTGCCTTATCGGTCTCGGCAGGATCCTCACGAAGCTCTATAAACCTCAAAAAATACTCCCTTATATCCCTCGCGTATCTTTTTTTATACTTGCTCTGAGCCAAAAAAACCCCTCCAATCAAGCCCTCTTTTCCCTTGTCTACTTGATGATAACAGAAACATTACTCAAAATGGTTACCGTTTTTTGGGACTTTTTCACTTTTCCCTCTTCACTCCCCGCCCATCTTCACTCTTCACTCTTCACTCTTCACTTTTCACTCTTCACTCCCCGCTCCCCACCGCAAACAAAAAAAAAGCGCCCCTCGGACGCTTTAAAGAAATAAAAAATATATAAACAAACACGTATAGGCGCGCATAACGCGCGCCAAGTCGGCGGAAAAATGTCCGTAGTAAGTCAGTCGTTGACGCTTCGGTCCTCAAGAAGCCCGAGCATTTCGGCAATGAGACAGACCGCACGCTCCTTTCTGCGCAAGAAGGTATTCCGTGCGGGATAATATTTCTTTGAAATGCAACGCTCAAAGCCTCGCCTCTCAGCTATATCTGTCAATAAGGCTTCGCGAGCCCTCTCTCCGTCTCCCTGACAAACGGCAACGAGCGCGTTGTCAATGGCGGATATCTTCTTGGCAAAGACCACGGCCTGCTCAAGCGTGACCGTTCCGTCGTTTATGAGCTTCTTCATACGGCGGTAATCACCGACCGTCGCCACGACCACGTCATAAACACTGTTATCTATCCACTTTTTCATTCTCCCCTCCAGCTTGAAAGCTCCTGTTTTTTCGCGTAAGAGTCCGATGCGTCGGACAGCCCCTCGGGCTTATAAAGGTATAACGTGATAAAGACTCCCCACTTAGGAAGCCGTAACTCACCCGTATCGGTGTCAAGCGTTTGCGCAATATCAGGCATTTCCGCGAGCTCCCAGCCGGGATACATTCTCCTGATGTCCTCTACCTCGCCGCCCAGCATCTTATCGACGTGCTTCTGACGCACGGTATAGTCGTTCTTGTAGATGCACTTGTTCTTTCCCGACTCCTCGGGGCGAATAAGATTGCGCGAGCAGGTATAGGAACGGTATGTATATTTGGACTTTACAAAGTACCCTGCAAGATCGTAACAGCCCTTGCGGTCGAAATAGAGACGTCGCATCCAAACACCGCCGTCCTGCCATAACGCGCGGAGCTGTTCATACGTGACTCCGGCGTTAATAATGACGTGATGATGAGATATGTGACCGCGCACACCGACCTCGGAGCAGTATACGTACTTGAGCTCAAGCCCAATCGACGCGTATAGGCGCTTGAGACGGCGCATAAAATTGCGTATGTATTTGACGACCTCGTCGGGCTCGGGGTTCCGCCCATGCTCTTTTTTGAAGTCCGAGTAGTCAAGCTTGAGCTGAAGGTCTTTTTTGGTAAAATTGAGATGAATGAGATCGGCGAGCCGTCTCGCCCTCATCTCACGGTTGAGCTTGGCCATAGCCGCGCCCGTGGGCTTGTGCTTTTTCTTGCGACCGTATTGGTACGCACGAACGGGGAAAATGTGAACCCTCGCAAAATTCCCCGTGATAGTCTTGACTTCTCTGTATGCCTGTGCCATTTTGACCTTCCTCTTTGTCCTCTATTTTTCCATCCATACGGGCGGTGCCTTCCAACAGCTCGGCGGCTGCTCTCGTCCGAGTGGACTGCGAGCCCTTACGGGTTGAAAGCCACCGCCCTTTCTTCCTCCTCCCAAGAGAGAGTGAGGGAGTATAACGTCACCCTGCCCCGCCCCGTATCCGCGGTCGATAACTTAATATATATACACGAGCCTGATTGCAGACGGCTTGTCCGACATTCGTCTTAAAGCACATCTGCATAGACTCATATATATAAGAAATGTAACGTTACGTCAAAGCTCTATGCCCTCGATCTTCGCCCTCTGTTCAAGAATGGCGAGGTATTCCGACATTACGTCAAGCTGTTCCTTCAAAAGCTCAAAGGGACACGTCGGAATAAAGTTTAGCTTACCATCAACCATTTTTTTAAGCATTGTCTCAAGCTTTGCGCGACGAATGAGAAGCTGCATGTATTCCGCCTCGAATCTGTCCTTGTAATCCGTAGAAATCATCAACGAAACCGTGCGTCCGAGCTCTGCCTGAGGCTCATTAAGCTCAACGCAAATGTTCTTCTCCTTCTTGTAAGCATCAACGTACATCTCGCCGCGGTCTCCGTTGTATGTAATCTCGTAGTACATACCCCCGTCAGGCATTCTGGTACCAAGCAGAGCCTTGTGGTTCTGAAGCGTTTTGCAAGACCATACTACATACACGTCATCCTCATTAATGACGATAACGGGATCCTGATGATAGTTGTGGTACTTTACCACCTCTGCCTTTGCCAATTCGATAAATTTTTTGTTTTCCATAACTTCTTTCTCCTTTTTATTTATCCTCCGCATTCATTGGAAGCGATGCGGAATATTTCTTTTCTTGAAGCTCTATATTATCCTTATAAACCGTATAAAGCGCGTTAGTAAGATCTTCAACAAGCTTTTCCTCAAGTCCAAGCCCGTACATATCAGACACCGCGTGCAGTACCTCATGGAGTAGTGTAGCGCAAAGCTGATCATGCGTTGACGATCCCCTCAGTGTAATAACTTGCGCATCGTGATCGATCTGCCCGTAAAGCTCCGGACCGCTGTTCAGCCTCTGCTCGCTGAAAACAACGTCATAATTTTTCCAACCAACCTTAACTCTATCAGGTATTCTTGTTAGCATTATCATCACCTCCGTAAACGGGATAAACATTATCAAGATCTGCAAATATCTGTCCTCGCGCTACTACTTTGCACGGATTAGTGGTGAGAATTACCCATCCTTTTTGAAGCCCCGAGCATTCCTCGGCGGTAACGATGCTCGTGATCCTCTCAAGAACAAACCGCCCGGTCTCGACCCACTCATCGTCCTTGTCGATAACCTCGTTCTCCCCGATGTAATCGCCAACCTTGAATCCGCGATCATTAAGCCGCAGCTCCCAGGGCTTCAAGCCCTTTATCTTCTCCTCAAAAAAGCTTGCTTGAAGCTTTAACTGATGTATCATAATAACCTCCATATCCTGCCCGTCCTTGCGGACAGGTTTTTTGTCACTTTCTCCCATCACGCCTCACGAGATACAAAGATAGAAGAGGAAAATAGCAAAACCGGACGCACGCCGTTGCCGTAGTAGTCGCTAAAGTAGAAGTTGACGTCGCCCGAGGGCGCGACACATACAACCAAGCAACTCTCTCCGTTCGGAGTAGCCAGCCACCACCAGACCTTAAGATGATGCTCGTCAAACACCTCTCTGTTTTCTCTGTAAAAATCAAAGGTGGGAAGACTTATCTTAGATGTAATCTTTCCGTACTTTCTGTGACCGTCAAGAGAAAACAGATCCGTCTCAAATTCGTGTGCGTTTTCTTCGCCAATCTCTGCCGTGATCTTAGGCAAGACCTTTTTTTCAAGATATTTCAGCAAAGAACTTTTTGAAAAATCGTTGCTGCTCTTGTCAAAGATCTTATCTCCAAGAGATCCTTTTGCTACGGCAATAAACTTGCCGTCTTTCTCCGGAAACTTGATCCATTCAACACCCGCGACAAAAAATGTTTCACCTGCGGCGATCTCGCCCGCCATTACTTTTTCGCTACTCATTATGTATTCCTCCGTGAAATAAATTAAGATACAAAGATGTCAGATTTTAAGACACAAAACGGACGCACGCCGATGTTGTCGTTGCTATTGCGGTCGCGGACGCAGCCCGAGGGCGCGACCACGCACATAGACGTTTCATATCTTCTGTCGGGAGTACTCCAGGGTGTCACAAGCCAATAATACTTGTCTACCTTGTGCTTATCAAGCACATCCGCGTATTTTCTCACGTGATCAATCGTCATAAGCGACATCTTTGCCTTTGCTACTCCGTAATGACACATACCGTCAAGAGTAGTCTGATCAACCATGTGAACAACAAGCGCATCGGCCCCGATTATGCCGTCAATCTTAATCGCAAACTTGTCAAGCTCCTTTTTGATGTTGCTTTTTGCAAAGTCCGGAGTATCTCCAAACACAACGTCTTTTCCGATAAGATCTTTGGAAAGCACTGCCGTCGTGTCGCCGCTCTGCTTAAGCACGATAAATTCATGCTCGCCTATCTTAAAGGTATTTCCCGCCTTTATGCAGGACAGCCTTCTGTTTCCCTTTTTGACAGTACCCGAAAGCCCGTCCATAATAGACTTGACCTGCTCCTCGGTAAGCTCTGTCACCTTGCCGTTAAGAACCACGGCATTCATCGGACCAATTTTCATTTTTGTTTCTGCTCTTACAATTACTTTCATTTTTAAATTTCTCCTTTGAGTTTATTTTTTATTCCTATCCTCACCGCCAAGCGCGCGGTCCAACAGTTTACCCAGTCCGTAACACGCCAATATGTATATGATCATCAGCGTTCCTATAAATAGTATCTTCATTGATCACTGACCTCCACCTTAACTATCTCCGCTCTGGGAAAAATAACGTAAAATCTCT
>CAJGCF010000046.1 GCA_904501865.1 uncultured Clostridia bacterium | reverse complement strand
GGTATTTTCTGACCGTCGGCGGTTACGACCTTATCAAGACGAATATGATTGGTGCGCTCGTGCTTGCAGACTGCCGAGATGCCCCTCATAGGCTCGTCGTCCTCAAAATAGAGAGTTATGTTGATGTTGGCGTCCGCACCCGAGAGGTTGAGAACGCAGATAGCCTCGTGACTAACAAAGCCGCCCTTTTGAGTATTGCTCATATAGCCGTCCGCTATAAGCCAGACCTTTTTTCCGTACATAATATATTTCCTTTTCGTCGGCAACCGACTCCGATATCTTGGCTTTAGTATATCATTTTACAGGAAATATGTCAAGAAGATTTAGAAAAAAACTTGGATATTATTTTGACTGTATACAGGATATCGCAGCAGAAAGCAGACCGTAGTTGAGCTCTCCTATGCTTATCTTGTTCCAATCTTCAAACGTTCCGCCGTAATTTATGCGCTGAAGATTGTCGCACTCGTAGAATGCCATATTGCATATCTCCTTTACTCTGATGGAAATGTCTATCTCCTGAGCGGCGTTCGCGGCGGGGAAGGCGATAAGTCGGGAGCCGTCCTTTGAATAGAGCACTCCCTCGGAGTCGGAGAACATTTTGTTGTTCTTATCAACGGATATATATACCAGAGACGAGCAGCCCGCAAAGGCGCGGTCGCCTATGGTGGATACGGTTGAGGGTAGCTGTACCGCCTTTATGTTGGGATTGTCATAAAACGCCTTGTCCTCTATAGACGTGACAATGTCTCCCTCTGGACTCCTCTCGGGGATTATAACGTAAACGTCCTCATAGGTGCCTATTCCGCTAACAGTGCACGTGCCGTTGCCGTATGAGATAAATCTGAGAGAGGGGGACGCCTGATCGCTCTCGTTATTATCACCCTCGGAATCCTTGCTGTCGGATTCAGAGAAAGTGTTGCTTTCGCTGTCACTGTCCTCACCACCCTCAAGGGCTTGTCCGCCCGACGAGCCATCGGATTCTGTTTCAAATGGATTTAACATATCAGAGGCATCGTATGTGCCCGTTTCGGAATTTCCGGAGTTCGTTTCCACGGATTGACCGCTTTCGCTCTTGTTTTTGTTGTTGCAGGAGACTAAAAAGCACGCGGACAAAAGAGTCAGCGAGATAAGCCCTGCTATCAGTGATAAAAAGTTGTTCTTCATAATAAAGCTCCTGTCTGCCGCGTGAGCGGCGATTGTTGAGAATTTTTTAGGGTTGCCTGCAAGCCGTAAAAAAATTATATCAGCCGTTATTCGCCAAGTCAAATAAAATCGTTCGACACTTTTCAGCTTCTATCACGCGATTGTGTGGACATATCGGGAAGCTTGTCGCGCTTTTGACAAGCTTTTACATAAAAAAACTTTCGACGTTTGGTGACAAAACACGTTGATTTAACGTAAAATATAAACAAACAATAGAAAAATAAACATATTGTATATATAAGCGAGATACACTTGACAATCAAAAGCTTTTGTGGTAAAATCATAAATCATAACCTGGATACAGGATGAATCTTATATTGGGAGGCTCGGGCAGATGCAAAAGAAGATAGTCACTATAAGCCGAGAGTTTGGAAGCGGCGGTAAGACAATAGGAAAAACAGTCGCGGAAAAATTGGGATATAAGTTTTACGATGCCGAGGTCATGGACAAGGTAGTCAAGGAGAGCGGGCTTTCCCGCGAGATAGTTGAGAGGTACGATGAATACGCGACGTATAAAAATAGCCTCTTATACACCATAGCTATAACTGCGGGTAGCAACGGATACAACGGAATGTCATTTGCGAGTCAGGTGCAGATAGCGCAGGCAAACGTCATCAAGGAGATAGCCGAGGAGGGAAATTGCGTCATTATCGGACGCGGAGCGGACTATATCTTACGTGACAGAGAGGATTGTTTGCACGTATTTATCCGTGCCGATATGGATTTCAGAGCTAACAGAGTTGTGTCTATCTATGGCGAGACGGACAAAAAAATAGAGGATAGAATCAAGGACAAGGACGCGAAGCGAAGGGTGTACTATCGCTCATTCACTATGCGAGAGTGGGGAGATATCGCAAATTACGACCTTATGCTTAATAGTGCGCAGATAGGCATTGATAAGTGCGCGGATATCATATGCGACGTCGTCAGGTCAGCTAAATCCAAAGAGAAATAAAAAAATATCATTCTTTCTCAATATATGTGCCGTACGGGGTCTGCTCGTGCGGCGTTTTGTTATGAAAGTTCTCTTAAAAACTCAAAAAATGAGAAAAAATGATAAAATTACAAAATAGTGATTGACAAGAGGGGACAAGAGTGGTATAATAAAATCACTTTATTAAGATAAAGTGTATATGCGCACTTTATCAAATTCTTTTTTAGCAGATTGGAGAAAAGAAAGATGAAAAGAATAGTAAGTATTTTTCTGGCGGCTATGATGTGTATGTCGTTTTTCGCGCTCGTATCTTGTGATATGCCGACAGAAGATGACGGTAAATATACCGTAGGCGTATGTCAGCTGGTGCAGCACCCTGCACTCGACGCGGCTACTCAGGGCTTTATCGACACTCTTAAAGCAGAGTTTGGCGACAACGTTGAGATACTCAACGAAAACGCAAGCAACGATACCAATGCTTGTACAACGATAGTTACCAACTTCGTTTCAAAGAAGGTGGATCTTATAATGGCAAACGCTACGCCCGCGCTTCAGGCGGCGGCACAGCAGGAGAATATCCCCGTTCTTGGAACCTCTATAACAGAGTACGGCGTTGCACTTGGCATAGATGATTTTGACGGACTTGTTGGCGGCAACGTATCGGGAACAAGTGACCTGGCTCCCCTTGAGGATCAGGCTCAGATGATAATAGACATATTCCCCGAGGCAGAGAAGGTAGCTCTCCTTTACTGTAGCTCCGAGCCCAACTCCGCATATCAGGTCAAGGAAATAAGAAGACTTCTTGTTGAGAAGGGACTTTCGGACGCTAATATAAAGGATTATTCCTTCACAGATTCTAACGACGTAAACACAGTAGCGGCAGCGGCAGCGGCATTTGCCGACGTTATCTACATTCCCACCGACAACACAGCGGCAAGCTGTGCCGAGACAATTAACGGAGTTATTGGAGATGTCCCTGTCATCGCAGGTGAAGAGGGAATATGCACGGGCTGCGGAGTTGCGACTCTTTCTATCAGCTACTACGATCTCGGTGTTGCTACGGGCAAGATGGCAATAAAGATCCTCAAGGGTGAGGCAAAGGTAGAGGATATGAGAATAGAGTACGCAGCTAATTTCACCAAGAAGTATAACGCGGACAAGTGTGCGGAGCTCGGAATTGACGTAGAGGCTCTTAAGGCTGCGGGATACGTAGCTATTGGCGAGTAATAGGAATTTAAATTTATATCTCTTTCGCCTGCGGACACATGTCCGCAGGCAAAGATTGTTAAATAAGTAACTTGTATTCGGGCAAGGCTCTAATACTTGAAAGGAAATCTCAAAAAAATGGAAATGCTTCTTAATTGGCTCGGCACTCTGCCGGGCGCGGTCGGACAGGGACTTGTCTGGGGTGTTATGGCGGTAGGCCTTTACATAACATTCAAGGTGCTTGATCTTGCCGACCTGACGGTAGACGGCTCTATATGCACGGGAGCCGCTGTTTGTACTGTTCTTATTACAAACGGTGTCAACGTGTGGCTCGCTATGCTCTGTGCTATTGCGGCGGGAATGATAGCGGGATTTGTAACGGGAATCCTGCACACTACTCTCGGTATACCCGCTATACTCGCGGGAATTCTCACACAGCTTATGCTCTGGTCTGTGAATCTTCTGATTATGGGCAGCAGAGCTAATATTGCGCTATCAAGATTCAAGTACGGAGATAAGGTTCTCATTTCTGCGGGTGGCTCGGATATAACGTCCACTCTTTTGATACTTGCGGGCTTTGTTGCTGTTATAATAACTGCGCTGTATTGGTTTTTTGGAACAGAGATGGGAATGTCTCTCAGAAGCACGGGAAACAATCTTGAAATGTCTCGCGCGCAGGGAATCAACACCAACTTTACAAAGGTGTTTGGTCTTGCGCTCTCAAACGGTATCGTAGCGCTTTCGGGAGCTCTTTTGGCTCAGCAGAACGGTGCGGCAGACATCAACATGGGACGCGGAGCTATCGTCATAGGTTTGGCGGCGGTCATTGTCGGAGAAGCTCTTTTCCAGAAAAAGACCACTAACTTCGCGCTAAGACTGCTGTTTGTCGTGTGCGGAGCTATAATATATTGGTTCGTGTTCCAAACGGTCATCTTCTTCGGACTCCCCAGCGAGCTGCTCAAAATGCTGTCCGCGGTAGTAGTTGCACTATTCTTGGGCGTGCCATACCTTAAAACGCGTCTTTTTGTAAAGAAAAAGAAGAAGGAGGCGGAGAAGAATGCTTGAGATAAAAAATATCCACAAGACCTTCAACGAAGGAACAATAAATGAAAAAAAGGTCTTTGAGGGGCTTTCTCTCGCTCTTGAGGACGGAGATTTCGTTACCGTTATCGGCGGAAACGGAGCGGGTAAATCCACTATGCTCAATATCGTTGCGGGTGCTTATCCCGTCGACGAGGGACAGATAATCATAGATGGAGCTGACGTTACAAAGCTTCCCGAATATAAAAGAGCCCAGTATATAGGACGGGTTTTCCAGGATCCCAGAATGGGAACCGCGTCGGATATGTGGGTAGAGGAGAATATGTCGGTCGCGGACAGTCGCGGACATCGCAGAGGAGTGCGTTGGGCTATCAGGGGTAAGGACAGAGAAAAGTACCGCGAGCAGTTAAAGCTTCTCGACCTTGGACTTGAGGACAGACTTACCACTAAAATGGGACTTTTGTCGGGCGGACAGAGGCAGGCGGTGACTCTGCTCATGGCTGCTATGAAAAGGCCCAAGATTCTTTTGCTTGACGAGCACACGGCGGCTCTTGACCCCAAGACTGCGGCAAAGGTGCTTGAAATAACAGATAAGCTCATCAAGGATAACGGCCTGACTGCGCTTATGGTCACTCACAATATGAGAGATGCGATAGCGCATGGAAACCGTATAATTATGATGAATGCGGGCAAAATAGTGCTGGATATCAAGGGGGAGGACAAGAAAAAACTCACGGTCGAGGCGCTTCTTGCCGAGTTTACAAAGGCGAGCGGAGCGGAATTCTCAAACGACAGAGCCTTGCTCTCATAAATAAAGGCGTGTCAAGCTAATTTGGCTTGACACGCCTTTTTACACTTTTTTGACCATCTGTGTTTGCGGCTCGCTTGCTTCAAAAAACAGCTCCTTGAGAAGCAGAGCCACCATAGGACCTATCAATATTCCAGAGACACCTAAAAGCTCAAGTCCGAGATACACCGAGGCAAGCGTTGCCAAGGGATGTAGACCGAGAGACCTGCCCACTATTTTGGGCTCGATGAATTGACGGATAATTAAGGTTGTGGCATACAGCACAAGAAGTCCTGTGCCAAGCCTGACATTCGACGTGATAAACGAAAATATAGCCCACGGCACGAGTACCGCTCCTGTCCCGAGAATTGGTAGGATATCGACTACCGCTATTATCATTGACAAGAGAAACGCGTATCTTACCCCGAGGACCGACAGACCTACGAACATCTCAAGAAATGTAATGAGCATAATAAGGAGATATGCCTTTAGATAACCCGAAAGTGTGTTGGAAAATTTGCGTTTGATAAGAGGTAGCCTTGCCTGCCAGGAGCGCGGCAATACAGACGTCAGGGAGCGAGATATTCTATCTCCGTCCGCTGAAAAATAAAATGCCGACAAGAGCAGAACTATTACGAAAAGAAATATTGAGGGTATCCGCGATACGATGGCTACAGCCGCGCTTGGCAGAGAAGAGCTCAAAGATGAGACGAGAGACTCAAGAGCGGACTGTAATATTTTGTCTATATTTATGCCGAGCTCCTTGAAATAATCAGACTCAAATATTTTGTAGAGGAGCTTGAACTTGGAGCCGTTTTGTGTGAATCGGTCTGTGAAGCTCTCAAGCGCTTGACTGACAGCCTCTGGGTTATCCGAGAGGCGCTCAAGAAGATTGCCGACCTCGGCAATCAGCCTTGACACAGCCAGATATAAAAGTCCCGATACGACAAGAAAGATAGATATGACCAACACCGCGGAGATAAGCTTTAGTGGAATTTTACTTTTTTTGGATATCTTTTTAGCCGCGGGTGCTACCGCGGCGGCTATTATTGCCGCAAGGATAAAAGGAGCCACGGCTCCGAGCGCGTATTTGAATATTACAAAAGTTAGAAGCGCAAGTCCCGCAACAATAACTGTTATATTGGCAGCTCTGCGATATTCCGTGTCCATATTTTTCCTCCGAATTTATATAAGTCGTACCCATATAACAATATTATGTGCCCTTAAAAGTCAATTATATCTTTGTGATCAAATTATTCTTGACAACGTGGGCAGAAAATGTTAAAATGATTTGAATGGTAGAGAGAAAGGATAAATGAAAATGAAAACAGCTTTTAGATTGATTTGTACTATATTGACGATTTTTATAGTGTGCGTAGCGGTGGTCGGATGCGACTCCGTACCCAAGGGCAAGGCGGCGTATGACCCCCAGAAAAGCGTAACGGGTGAGGGAACCGCTATCAGAATAGGCAAGGTAAAGGAAGAGATAGACTCTATGAGCGTCACCGACTTTGTGCCTTCCGAGCAGAAGAGCGATTACGTTCTTATAAGCGTTGAGGATTACGGTGATATAGTCGTGGTGCTTCGCCGCGACGTAGCTCCCGACACGGTAAAGAATTTCAAAAAGCTCGTAGCAGAGGGATTTTATAACGGAACGGTATTCCACCGCGTTATAGAAAACTTTATGATACAAGGCGGCGGATATACGGTCGAGGTAAATGGCACGGAAAGCAGCTTTAAGGAAAAAGCGGCAGACTCTATAAAGGGAGAATTTAACTCGAACAACTTTACAAACAACCTTTTGCACGTAAGAGGCGTTATTTCTATGGCAAGAGCAAATGACTACAACTCTGCCTCCTCGCAGTTCTTTATTATGCACGAGGGCTCGTCCGATCTCAACGGTAAGTATGCCGCGTTTGGATATGTTCTGGCAGGAATGGACGTTGTGGACGCGATAGCTACCTGTAAGGTCACAGGAAGCTCGAACTCTCCCGCACCCGTGGAGGACGTGGTTATCAGCTCTATTACGTTTGTAGAGCCCAAATGAGAGTGACAGATATAACTCCCCTCTCGGTGAGTCGCGAGGACGTCAAGGCTCTGTTTTGTCGTTTGCCGCGTGATGCGCACAAGGGAATGCTTGGCAGAGTGCTTGTGATATGCGGCTCGTATGACGGAAACGGTATAAGTATGAGTGGAGCGGCGTATTTCGCGGCGTCCGCGGCGTACAGATGCGGAGCGGGGATAGTTGAGATATTTACGCCGAGAAAAAATTACGAGGCGTTGGCAGCGAATATTCCGGAGGCGGTCTTTTGCCTTTATGAGTGTAAGGAGAGGCTTTCTGATATATGCGATAGAGTGCGCGAGAGTATAGGGCGCGCCGATTGTGTGGTGATAGGTTGCGGACTTGGCAGGAGTGACGTAGCAAAAGAGATTTTGCGCACAACTCTCTCGGATGTTAGTTGTCCCTTGGTCATAGACGCCGACGCGCTCAATATGATGGCTGAGGACGGTAGTCTATGGTCGCTCCTCTCGAAAAAGCAGAGGGCAAGAACTGTGATAACTCCTCACGCGGGTGAGATGTCAAGGCTTTGTGGAAAAAGTGTTGTGGATATTTTGAGTGAAACACCCAAGACTGCTCTGACGTATGCCGCAGAGAAAGGGATTGTATGTTTGCTCAAGCATCACAATACGTCTATAAGCGACGGCAAGACGCTCTACGTAAATCATAGCGGAAACGCGGGAATGGCGAGCGGAGGAATGGGAGACGTGCTTGCGGGTGTAACGGGCGCTCTGTTGGCAAGAGATATCTCTGCTGAGGGTAGCACGGAGCACGATGATGTGCTTTATCGCGTCGCGGTGGCTGCATATCTGCACGGACTCGCGGGCGACGGCGCGGCAGAGAGGCTCGGGGAGTATTCTATTATGGCGAGCGACGTTGTATCAGAGATACCCGAAATATTGAAGGCTTTGTGATAAAGACGACCTGAATATGATATCTTTTGAGCAAAATTTATATAAAATCGCAAATTTTATATGCTATTTTGGCTCATAATGTGAAAAATAAAAATTTTTTGAAAAAATTTCAAAAAACTATTGCAATTAGAGTTTTTTTGTGATATGATATATGAGTATGCGGCGGCAGGGCCTGATGTACCCTCTCAGACGGAGGGCAGCCGTGCATTAAATGTGAAATTTAAATGGAGGAGAAAGAAATGCCGAACATTAAATCCGCAAAGAAGCGCGTTAAGGTTATTGCAAAGAAGACACTTCAGAACAAGATGTTCAAGTCCTCGATGAAGACCGAGATAAAGAAGTTCTATGCCGCAGTTGCTACCGGCGATGCATCTCTTGCTCAGGCTGCTTACAAGTCTGCGACAAAGAAGATAGATGTTGCCGCTGCTAAGGGCATTATCCACAAGAACGCCGCTGCTCACAAGAAGAGCCAGTTCACAAAGGCGATCAACGGAATGCAGAAGTAATTCTGATAAGAAAAATGTTCGTCTGCCGAATAACCCACGGCAAGACGTGAAATAAATAACGGTACGTAAGCTCTCACCTTGCGTGCCGTTATTTATTTTTGACAGACACTTCAAATAAAGCCCGAATACCGTTGACGGCGTGAGAATTTTGGTGTATAATTAGCAGGGTGGACTTATAGAATCGCCCGAGGAGATAAGATATGCTATTGATAGCGGCGCGGCGGTATCTGCCGCGATACAATGAACTGTGAGGAGGAGAAAATACGAATGAAGCATGAGCTTGCATATAAAAAACTGTTTCTTCTTGATATGGACGGAACTATATATCTTGATGACGAGCTTTTCGACGGAGCGCTTGATTTTCTCGCGCACGTCAGGTCTATTGGCGGCAGATATATGTTCTTGACCAACAATTCCTCAAAATCCACCGATAAATATATAGAAAAGCTCGCGCGCATAGGTATCAACGCCTCGGCAGAGGATTTTATGACTTCGACCGACGCAACTATACACTACCTCAAGGGGTGCGGACATAAGCTGATATATGCCCTCGGCACAAAGTCATTCAGAGAGCAGCTTGCGGCGGCGGGATTGCCCGTTACGGACGAGCTGAGGCAGGGAATAGACTGTCTGTGTATCGGAAATGACCAGGAGCTCACGTTCAAGAAGCTTGAGGACGCGTGTATTCTTCTGCGTGACGACATAGAGTACGTTGCGACCAATCCCGATTGGGTGTGTCCTACGTGGTACGGCTCTGTGCCCGACTGCGGCTCATTTTGCGAAATGCTTTATCGCGCGACGGGAAAGCGTCCGAAATTTATAGGAAAGCCGCAGCCCGATATGATATATCTCGCGCTTGAAAAGACAGGATATGGCAAGGAGGACTCAGTGGTCATAGGCGACAGACTCTATACCGATGTCGCGTCGGGAGTCAATGCCTCTATCTGCTCGATATTGGTGCTCAGCGGTGAGGCAACGCTTGATGACCTTGCAGAGAGCGACGTAAAGCCTACCTTTGTGTTTGACAATATACGCCAGATACTGAACGTGCTTGAAGGCAAAGAATAAACAGAAAACGGTATGACTGAACGGAACGTATTCTTAAGAACAGTTTTGCAATTTAAAAGGAATATGTTATTTCCCGACAAAAAATGACAGAGAACACTTTACATTCTCTGTCATTTTTCTATTTGTTTTGTACGATTATCTTTGCCTATAGCCGAAAAGAATTTAACTCACACGGTTTTGTGTGGCAAATATCCGCACCTGCCACAGATAAAATTCTCGCAACATTTTATGTTGCTTCGTATTTTCTCTTTGCATTTGCACAATATTTGCTCACTCAAAACTGCGTAGCACCCTTCGGCATTGCAATTTTTGATGGATTTAGTCGAAGTGAGTTGCAGCAAGGTATGACCTTGCAAAACGGGGTGCGGCGGAAGATGCAAAAATTACTCGCCGCAGGGCGTGTGAGTTCAATTCTTTTCGGCTATAACAATATTTTCGTCTTTACTTTTTGGAATCAAATTCGGGAAAACAAAGCAAATAATAGTCACACTCGTCGCAACAACACTCAAAGCCATGTTCTCCGTTGCCAAGACAAACGGCAGGCTCTCCGGCCATAAGTTCAATACCTGTAATATCTATTACTCTTTTTTGAATATTCTTGCTCATATGTCCTCCTATCAGCATATAAAAAAGGTGCGCAACCGAAGCTACGCACCGAAAAACGCAAACTCCGATTGTTGTCACACAAACTAATCGGAATAGGAATATTTCAGCCATACCCAGATTCATAGGAGCCCGCGTTTTTACCAAGTCCATAAATCTGAATATAGCCCAAAAAGGGTATAATATCCCCTAAAGCAGAAAATACCAAAAATGCCGACTATTTAGTTTGTGTGACGATATAATTATATCATATTTTCGACGAATTGTAAATACTTTTAGAGAAGTTTATAAAAAATACCTTCCGAGAAGCGTCATACCGTTTTTGTGTATCTCGCACAAAGAGAGAAATTAAAATTTGTTGTCGCGTGCCACATATGCGGCAGGTTTGTCTCTTGAAAAAAATTAACCGTAGGTGTATAATATAATTGTTACAGTGAGGTAAGACTTAAGATGAAAAAATGATAAAAAAAGGAGTAATACAATGGCAGAATTCGTAAAAATCAGCTCTGGTGGCCTTGAGGCGATCAGAGAAATTGACGAGAGACTTGTTTCCTATAACGTTGAGATGACTGAGGTCACGGGAGGTACGTTCTGGAAAGCGTATACGGACGCTCAGGTGGACGGCACCGAGGAATTTCCCGTAATATCGGATTGGAGAGATATGGGAAATCTCCAGCAGTGGTATGAGCCTATCGACCTCTATAACCCACGCCTTCGCAAGATGGCGCGTGAGCTTGGAACCGCCTGGGTGCGTGTTTCCGGAACGTGGGCAAATAAGACGTATTATGACCTTGAAAATAAATGCGACGGCAAGGTGCCCGAGGGATATCAGAATATTCTCCGCCGCGAGCAGTGGATAGGAGTGCTTGATTTCGTAAAAGATATCGGCGCAAAGCTCCTTGTCTCTATGACCAACTGCCCCGGAGTACACACGGCAGACCAACCTTATCCCCTTGAGCTTGCCGAAAAACTCTTTTCTTTCTCCAAGGAGTACGGTGTGCCGATAGACGCGGCAGAGTTTACAAACGAGCCCAACATGATGGTAATGTCAGGACTTCCTCACGGATACACCGCGGCAGACCATGCCCGTGACCACGATATTTTCGGTGCTTGGTTGCGTGAGAACTATCCCGAGTGTCTCTTTGTAGGTCCTTGTACCGTGGGAGATATCGACATAAATATGGGTGGCAGAGACAACGTAGGCGGCGGCATTGCGTCGGCTCTCCAGATGGTCACTACCGAGGAGCTTCTTGGCGACCAGAAGGTCAAGATGGACGTGTTCAGCTATCACTATTATAACGGTGTTTCCGAGCGCGGAGCGGCTATGGGCGGACATTGGCCCGAGTCCAAGTGCTTAACAGAGGAGTATCTGGCGGTAGCAGCAGACTGCGCCAGACAGTATCTTGACAGACGCGACAGATACGTCCCGGGCGGTCAGCTATGGGTAACCGAGTCTGGCGATGCGGGCTGCGGAGGTAATACATGGGCTCCCACATATCTCGACGTTCCGAGAACACTCAACGAGCTTGGAGAGTTCGCGACTGTGACCGATGGAATCATATTCCATAACACACTTGCGTCCTCGGCGTACGGATTCCTTGAGCACGGAAGCTTTGAGCCCCGCCCCAACTACTTTGCCGTACTGCTCTGGAACAGACTTATGGGTAAGACTGTATATGCTACGGGCGAGAAGATAAGAGAGGGCGCTCATGTTTACGCTCACAGCCGCAAGGACGGACAGGACGGATACGTTTACCTCGTCATCAACAACTCCCGTACGGATAAGACCGAGGTGGAGCTTCCCGGCACTGCCGAGGCGTATATACTTGAGGGAGAGGGCAAGCTCCGCAGCAGAGTTATGACTCTTAACGGTAAGCCCCTGACTCTCGGTGTGGGCGACGAGCTTCCCGAGCTTTGCGGCAAGACGGTCGAGGGCAAGGTGACGCTTTCTCCCGGTAGCTGCGCATTTTTCGTGATTTGATTTTAGGATAGAGCTTGCGGGGGAGACCTTTTTAGACAAAAAGGTCTCCCCCGCACCCATTTCAAAAAACCTTTCAAAAATGGGTGACGAGACTTGTATTTGTACAACATTCACAAAAATATACTAAAGCATCCGAAACAATGTCACGAATATTGACAAATGTGTCAAAGTGTGCTATACTGTAATTACAATAAAACTAAAAGGAGGGATAATAATGAAAAAAGTTAATATCCGTATGCAAAGACAAATCTGTCGTAATATCCCTCTGCTCTTACGCCGCTTGGGCGTGTCGGGTTGAACTTTTTAGC
>CAJGCF010000045.1 GCA_904501865.1 uncultured Clostridia bacterium | reverse complement strand
GACGAATTAAAAACGGATGCAAATATGTCGCCTTGTATATAAGGCTTGATAAATAATATTAATTTTTTATGATGGTTTTTCGCCGACAACGACCGGCGATTACTATAAATTTTTAAAAATTTACGAAAGGAGTAAATTAATTATGAAAAACAGAAGAATTGTTGTAGTAGCTCTTATGCTCGTAGCAGTTATCTGTGTTGGAGTTGGTTACGCGACTTTGAGCGACACCATCAACTTTACAGGTAAGGTTAGCTACACACCTGACTTCCAGATCGTTTGGGGTGAGGCAACCTATGCAGACGGACTTCTTACCGATGTCAGTGGCACCGATACTGATACCTTTACCGTTTCGATGGACACTACGGAGTGGACTGTTGGAGAGTCCAAGACCTTTACAGTAGATGTAAAGAACAACAGCCGCTATGCTGCAGAGAATGTTCAGGTAAAGGGGCTCAACTTTGACGCTTTGGGTGGCAACTACACTGTTACCGCAGCAGTTACCGGTGCTACTACGATAGCGGTTGGTGGTACAACCACTGTAACTGTTACAGTTACCATGACAAACTATCCTGAAGATGCTGTTTCCGATGCAGCGTTCACATTCCAAATTTACGCAGATCAGGGCGTTTCTGCACAGAATTAATAGCTAACAACCTCACTTATAAACCGACAAGAAGGAGTACATATGAGAATTGATAAAAGATTGTATATATGTGTAGCACCCTTCTTGGGCGCGCTCCTTCTTGTCAGTTTTATAAGAGAAAAAATTGCGCAAAATATCGCCTTAGCTCTTGTTGTAGCTATATCGGCAGCCCTTTTGTGCCACGCTCTCAAAAAGAGAGACATTCACGATGTTCACAAAAACCAGGTGGCTTGGGTAATGGCGGCGTGTGCCACTATTATGGTCGTTGCATTCTTCCTGACGGGTATTGCCTTTGGCTTTAACAAAATTAGTATAAAGCCTGCGTTTATCTGGAATTTTATCCTGCCGTACGGCTTGACTATTATCTCGGCTGAGATTTTGCGTAGTGTATTGCTCGCGCAGAAAAGCAAGCTCGTTGCCGTAATTTCTTACGTCGCATTCGTTTGGATCGATTTTTTGATCCTTTGCGATACGAGCTTTTTTGCAAACTTTGAGTATTTCATCGAAGCACTCGGGCTTGCCTTTCTTCCGGCACTCGCCTCCGGCGCTCTTTACCACTACGTTGCAGGGAAATTTGGCGCGCTGCCAAACGTAGTCTATAAGCTGATAATCTTCCTGTACCCCTTCGTTATCGCCTATGAGTCGCAATTATCGAGCGCGCTTGTATCATTTGCAAGAATCTTTTTGCCTATCGGTATTCTGCTTCTTGTACACGTGCTCTACACACCGAGAAGCTTTGTCGTTGCAAAGCGTAAAACTGTCGTCAGCACAATAACGACAGCTATTGCGGCGCTTCTTGCCTCTGGCTATATTATGCTGATCTCGCAGCAGTTTCAGTATAAATTGCTTATTATTGTTACTGACAGTATGTCAGGCTCCATTGACAAGGGCGATGCTATCATATACGAGGATTATGACGGACAGACCATTGAGGTTGGAGATGTTATTGTATTCACAAGAGAAGAAAATAAAATTATCCATCGCGTAATGGATATTAAAAAAATTAACGGAGAACTCCGTTACTATACCAAAGGAGATGCCAATAAAGGCATGGACTCAGGTTATATCACCGATTCAAGCATTGTCGGTGTAATAAATTTGAACATCAAGTATATCGGTTATCCTACTATATGGATACGGTCGCTATTTGAATAAACGCATTTTTCAGAAAGGAGGGACTACAATTGTCTGAATTGGAAAAACAGCTCAGAGATCTGCACGAGCAGTGGAGAAAAAAATGGACGATGATACAAGCTATTATTGTCTGTGTTCTTGCTTTTCTTACATTGATAGCAGGCTTCACGTTCGCAGGCATTAAGAAAAATACATACGTACCGTATGTGGAAAACGGAAACGTTATCCACCGAGCATATCTTGGCGATAACGAGTTTTATGATGAGAATTATCTCAACGGTACTCACGCTTACGTCGCATCCTTGATTGACAGTATGACAGCTGACTTCAGTTACGATCTTGAGATGGCGGCAACTGACGTTCGTTTTCAGTACATCTACCGTGTGGATGCTCAGATCGAAATAAAAGACAAAGCAAGTAATTCCCCTGTTTTTAACCCCGTAGAGACTATTCTTCCCACAACCACTAAGGTCGCCGAGGGCAAGAGCCTTAGCATTAAAGAGCTTATCACGCTCGACTATAACAAATACAACAGTATCGCGAAGAATTTTGTGGACTCTTACAACGTAAAAAATACCGAAAACACACTTATCGTCAGAATGCACGTTGACGTCGTTGGTATGAGCGAGAGCTTTACTAAGGACAGCACCGGCGAATATGTTATAGAGCTTTACGTTCCGTTGCTTGAAAACACGGTAAAGCCGTCGGTTTCCACGACCATTCCTGCCGGTGTGCAGGTGATCGTTGCCAAGGATACGACCGTACAGACGGTATTTATGATACTCTCTATCGTATTTGGCAGTATTACCGTTCTCGGCGCGGCATGGTTGTTTATATTTATTGTGTTTACAAGAAATAAGCATATATATTATGCTCGCAAGGTCAAGAATTTAGCTACAAACTATAAGGCATACATACAGAAGATACTCGATGATTACGACACTACGGGATATCAGGTTATCCGCGTGGCAGAGTTCACAGAGCTTCTCGAGATTAGAGATACTATTCGTCAGCCTATCTTTATGTATGAAAACGACGATAAGACCGCAACCAAGTTCTTTATAGTAACGTGTGTTAACAGCATACACATATATGAGGTCAAGGTCGAGGATGACCCAGAGGGAGAGGCAGAATATAAGCTCAAGCCGTTTATACTCTTTGTAGCTGCCTCGTGGGAAAAGACGAAAGCTTTTGTAAAGAAGGTTTGTCACCATATTAAAGCTTTCATCGTAAAATTGTACCGTGCAATCAAGGCGTTTGTAGTGAAGCTCTTTACTAAATCGAATCCATTAGATTCCCAAGAACCCCAAGAGATTCCGGAGATTCAGGAGCCTGAAGAACCTAAGGAGCCTCAAGAGATTCAAGAGCTAAAGTATCCCGCCTCAAACAACAAGAACCGTAAAAACAAAAACCTCGTAAGAAAAAACGCAAAAAAAGGCGCAAAAAACAAAACAATTATAAGGCAATAAAATAAATAGAAAAGGGAGTGTTACAGTGAAATTAGTTAAGGTATTGATTTGTGTGGCACTCTCTCTTTCTTTTTTAATTATTGGAATTGGATTTGCAGTGCCTAATGCCACGTTGAACTTCACGGGAGACGTGAGCTTTCAGCATACGAACCTTTATATTTCAAACGTAACAACGCAAGGAAACGTTAATATTATAGGCTATTCCGGAACTATGTTTACCTTAACGGCAGACGAAGGGGCTACTATGACGGTTTCTATCACTAATCCGTTAAATGATCCCCATTATTATCTGAACTATATTGCAGGCGACCATACTCTTGATGATGTTATTGACCAAGAACATATAGATGGATTTACATTATCTGAAAACATGGTGGCCGGGGCTGAGATTGCGAGTGGTGGGACTTTGACGTTTACCGTTGCCTTCACAGCAGGGGTAGAGTATATTATTAAATTCAATTTTACAACAGTGGCACCAGAAACTGAGTACAAAGGCATGACCCTTAAAGGCTTGGATACAGATGGCGACGATGTGCCCGATGTTTACGTTGTTACCGCTTACGATCAGTCAAACATAAACGTCGAGATTCCCAGCAGTGTAAACGGAGTTCCTGTAGTTGAGATTGCAGGCAGTGCTTTTGCAGAATTCAGTAAACTTACAACTATACGGATTCCTAAGAGCATTACGAGCATTGGCGCGGATGCATTTGCAGATAAGGATAATTCCGGACTTCTGGGTACTCTTAAATATGAGCAAATTACCTTCTTGTACGAGGGTACGTACGAACAGTGGCAAGCGATTGAGAAGGATGCGAATTGGGACAGATACATTGGTCAAGGAAGCAAAATTTATTTTATCGCCGACGGTACTTATATTGAAGAAACGGCAAGTAACGATAGGTGGAGTGAATCACCAAGAGTTTGGTCTGATCCCAAAACAGGAACTTATTCAGACCAATGACATTACGGTTAGACCGAATGAAAATAATTATATAAAAGGATGTAAAAACGAAGGATACAATAAAATTTGAAGCAAAAAAACATGAAGGGAGAGGGTATATGAAGTTAGTAAAAGGCTTAGTTTGTATACTTCTCTCCCTTGTAGTTTTAACGCTTGGCATAGGTTATGCACAAATGAACGACGAGATAACCGCTACAGGAGAGTTGAATTACACGCATACAAGTCTTTATATCTCGGATATGACGCCAGATACAGGCGTTTCGGTTGCAGGATATTCAGGAACTTTAATCAATCTTAACGTCACCGAAGCAGAAAAAGCATTAAAATAAATATCGCCAACCCCACTCAAGATTCGTATTACTACTTAAATAACACATCTTCAAATGAAAACTTTACACTCTCCGAAAATCTGGTGTTAGGTGTTGCTATCGCAGCTTCGGGCGGAAGTATAGAATTTTCCGTTACATTCAAAGAAATAGGGGAATACTCCATTCAATTCGTTTTCACACTTGTTCCGCCCACAATAAAGGATGACGATGGGTTCATATCTTCCACTAATGCAACGGCACTTATTGACTTTGCAATAGACAATATTGATTACGGTCTTAATGCCGACACCGACAAGCATGCATTTGCGTTCTGGTGTACGATAACGAAAATGAACTTCCAAATGGTGCAGAGATATTTGGACAGACAAGTTGAAGTTGATGAAGGTGTAAAGTTTTTCTATATCAATTCAGTTTAATGTGATTTTCAAAGCAATTATCGTCTAAAATTATGTACTTTATAGCGATTGAAATCAAGATTATATACGATAAGATTTAAGAAACAAGGGGCGAATTTCGCCCCTTGTGATTTTATCTGATAATGGCGACACGTAAAGCTCTTCTTACGTGTCTGCCAACGAAATTCAAAAGAGAAAAGCCTCGAAAACGTAGTGTTTTCAAGGCTTCCGATGGTGCGGGTAACAGGACTTGAACCTGCACCTCCTTGCAAAGACTAGAACCTGAATCTAGCGCGTCTGCCAATTCCGCCATACCCGCATATTGAGTTTTTGCTGTTAATTTTTACACGAAGCAAGCTCTTCGAGGACGGGGCAACTAAATCAAGATAACCTTTCACCAAGGTGACACTACCTGAATCTAGCGCAGTCAGCTCACGTAAGGCTCACGCCTTACTTACCTCGGTGCTACGCACGCTCGCAATTCCACCATACCCGCATATGAAGTAACAGGTAAGAGTGAATAGTGAAGAAGTCGCTCTCGCTGTTACATTTTATCCTTTAATTTTTACACGGAGTGTGGTCTCCGAGGCGAGCGTATTTCGCTTATCCGCAACAGTGGTATTATATCACACTTTGTGGGCTTTGTCAATACTAAAAAATATAAAATTTTGGATTTTCACTGGGCCTTTCCAAGACATAAGAGCAATGTAGCAAAAGCTTGTCAAAGCAAGGAAAACTTCCTTGATAAACTTGTGCTGTTATGATAAAATCCTGTTGAGGTTATTTTATGGACTACAAAATAATAAGCCTGGCGGACAGACCCGAGATGAAGGAAACAATGTACCCGTGGCTTTATGAAAAATGGGGAATTTCAGAGGACGCATATCTTCAGAGTATGCAAGATTGTCTGGAAGGTAAGACTCCTGTTCCTCAATGGTTCATAAAACTTGATTTTGCCGAGCTTTTTGGGGTATAAAATGTTGGGGAAATAATCCTCTTTAAAAGAGGATTCGATATTGACAAATGTGTGTATTTGAGTTATAATAATTATATCTTTGCAAAATATCCCCTTAAAGAAGTACTCGAAAGCATATCGATCGTGCCTTGAAAAACCTTTGAAAAGCATTTGATCGTGTAAAAGAATGGAGATAAAATGACATTCACAATATTTTCCCTAATTTTAATAATATCAATAGTTTTTAGCGTGAGTAAGGAAGCGTACAACGGTTACCGGAAGGGTAGCACAAAGGCTATAGTATCTTTTTTGTCCGTTGTTTTTTCGCTTGTGATGAGTACGGTCATCTCCTCACGCCTTATTTCTTTGACCATAGGTCAGCTGGCACTGTCCTACCTGCGTCAGATCAAAGTTTTTAGAAATCTGTTTGATAGTATTGGACAGTTTGAGAGCATTACACACGCGGTGGTATCTATGGTGATATCCTCTATCGTGTTTGTGTTCGTATTCTTGATCTTGTATCTGATATGCCGCATAGTTATATCAATAGTCTATAAGAAGGCACTCAGTTCTGATAAAGAGGACACAGGGTATGTTGGAGAAAATTCAAGCTGGTATACCCGAAACAGTAAGTACATAGGGGCAATAGTAGGAGGAATCAGCGGATTTCTTATGACCGTGATACTGTTCTCGCCCATAATCGGTACGTTTAAGAGCGTGAATAGTATAATGGAAATTGCGAGTATCGAGAGAAATGTGGTTGAGAAGGACTCCGACACGGATAGGTCGGCAGATGAGAGCGAAACACAAGAGACAGAAACCGCAGAGACGGATGAGCAAGAGGAGAAAGACGACAACGACATTGTCAACATCATTTCTGATTACGCCAATGATTTTGCGGGAACCGTTGTGTATTACTGCGGCGGCAAGGCTGTATATGATATGAGCGCGCGAACCGTCATAAACGGAGAAACGGTCATTCTGACGCATGAGATAGAGGCTATAAAGACCGTGGCAGAGGACATTGTCAAGGTCGCGCCTGCGCTGAAGGATCTTAATGAGTTCAATTCCCGAGACACCAGAAGGTTGTCAAGAGTGTGTGAGAAAATGGACGATTCTTATTTCCTGCGACTCCTGTCAGCGTCTGTTGTATCCTCGGCATCACAAAATTGGCTGCAAGGTGAAAAATTTTTAGGAATATCCCGTCCCCGTTTTAATAGCTCAATAGACCCATTCTGTGACGGCGTATTTTCTGTATTAGCGGCAACTAACGCGGACACAGTAGGAGAAGATGTATCTACGTTTATAAACGTTTGTGAGATAATTCTTGATTCCGGAATTCTCGAGACAAATGGAAATTACAGCATGCTTATGGAGCTTTTGGATGAAAGTAGCTTTGTGCAGGACCTCACTGATGAGCTTAAGAGCAATCCAAGAACCGCGTCTTTGGTAGATAACCTTCATCTTTTGGCTATGAACAGCCTGATGAACACCATAAAATTCGACGGCTATGATGTTGAACAATATTACGGCTTGATGGATGATATCACAGAGCAGTTCAACCGAATGAACGGACAGAATCACGAAAAGAAGGTTGAGACGTTGGCAGGATACACCGTTGAGTACTTACAGGATTATGGAGTGGACGTGCCTGTTGACGTTGCTGAAATCATTGTCGATGCGATGATAACAAGTATACCCACCGATGATGGCTATATCACCACAGAACAGATGAAAAACTTCTTTGATAGCTACTACACAGGAAACTGATCCTGCAGATAAATTTTTGGAGAGACTTTATGTTTGATGCTATATTCAGTATCGTGTTTGAGATAACGCTATGCCTTATGAGCATAGCTATATATACGTTTGTGATAGGCTTTGCTTTGCCGTCCCTCCTGTTGCGATTCAAGTGCTCCGTTCGTGACAGAGGACTTCACAAATACACATATCCAGAGGGAAGAGGAGTGCTCTACGAGCCTCATCCTGACCTTAGAAAATACGTAAGCTCATATCTGCTTTTTGTAAAAGACGGAAGCAAATATATAAGATGCAAGGTTGCGGACGACGTTGAGCGCATTGAATATTCGGCGGTTGCCTTTGACGCGCGCAACAGAATAATAGACGTAGTGCGTGTGAAGGACTCGATAGGACCCGCGGGCTGCTCCAAAAGCGTGATGCTTCCAATGAGGACGTCGTACGTGTCGTTTTTGTTATCCTCAGTCAACGGTCAAAAGACGGAGATCGGTGCGACATTGACTTTTGACAAGATTCGCGGAGCTATATTTGCAGTGTCCGTTCTCGTGTTAACAGTAGCAGAGGCGTTCATTTTCAGGGGAACCGTGCTTAAATGCGCACAGATACTTCGTGAATATTTCTTTGCCGTTCCCGAGTTTACCATAAACGGAGGGCTGGTATTTGTAGCTTCACTTCTTATAGGTGCAATAGGAATATGTACCATGTTTTTGAAAAAGAGTAAAGGCGGTCTTAGAGTAAGATGAGTATCAGAGATAAGATCACGGCAAAAGGAATATACAAGCACCCTCAGGCAGAGGACTTCATTAGTGTCAAGCAGTATATGTTCGTTTATCGAGACGGAGTGAAGTACTTGGTCCTAAGATGCTCAAACGATACCGAAACTGCGTTGACGTCTATGAAATTTGTACTGACAGAATTAGACTCCGACGGAGCGGTGTTGGATACTCGAAAGATAACGTACAAGGACATAAACGCAGACGCGGGTGCTACCTTTGCACCAAGCCGCGGAATACCCGTATCGGATGAATGTGTTGATTTCAAGATACGATTTGTCAGAGCAGTCGCGGATAAATACGTATATAAGGCGTCAGGGAAAAGAGCTTACGCGTATTACGCGCCTAAAAAGATATTGGGACGTAGACTCAGCATGAGCTCGGTCGGCTTTTCAACCAGCTCATTTGGGCTTTCGGGCTTTGGACTTATAGCGGGACTGATGGCGACGGCTACGGTCCTGTTGATCGCGATATTGACATTGACGTCAATTTTTTGACAAGTCGATAACCTTATTAATCAGGGGAGAGATCCCTCAAACTTTGGAGAAAACAATGCTTAAATATAACAACATCATTTCGCGTCTTAAAGACGAGGATAAGGTGAGGATACTCACCGATATAAGATCCTTGTCAGACGGGGAGAGAGCAAGTCTCGGACTTCCTAATTTTGCTTTGTGGAATATGCGACATATGCTCCGAGACAGTAAATATCCCTCGCCGCAGGCGTTGGCAAACTCTTGGGACAACCAATTGATTTCCGAGCTTTCGGGGCAGTTGGCTTTGTCTGTAACGGATCCAATATCCAACGTCATAGTGACTCCGAGCGCGAAGGTCAGACTGTCTCCGTACAGAAACGAGATGTCGGAGGATATATATCTTTCTCAGTCGTTGGCAACAGAGTTTGCGCGAGGAGCAATAAATGCCGGAGCGAGCGCGGCTATATCGGGATACTATATGACTGAGACCGACGCGGAGTTTATGGACATAGCTCCCTCAAAGGACGTTTTGCGTGAATTTGTGGTACAGCCCTTCAAGAATGCAGTCCTTGACGGACAAGCGGCTGCTATTATTACGGATAAGCGCGTGCTCTCTGATAAATATGCGGACGTAAATGCGTTTTTGTCTGACAAGGTCGAAACGACCGTGCCGAATGACGCCTTCATGGTTGCGGAGCATCTGTCGGTTGACGATACCGTTTCCTTTCTTATAGATGGCGGTATATGCCTTAAGGGCTCGGCATCTGCGTTGACAGCGGCTCTTAAGAGATATCATACCTTAAAGAAGAAGCAGGAGTCGGGAGACCTAACCATAGGCGATATAAATGTCGAGATACATGAAGGAAAGGCTATTTCTCCCGAGCTTCTTGACCAAGCGGTCGACAGATTACTTGACTTCTTGTTGGGAGCTTCGGGCAACAGGGGCAAAAAGCTACTTCCCGCCGAGCGAGATGAGCTCGCGGTGCGCGCCGCAAAGGAATCCATCGTTCTTTTGAGGAATGACGCCCATTTATTACCCTTGGAGTTCAGCAATATATCTTCGGTAGCTTTGATAGGTGGAATTGCGTCAAGTGGCGAGAAGGGAGACACCCTTCTTGATAGGTGTGAGAAATTGTTCGTTGAGAACGGAGTAAGCCGAGTTGAAAAGGCTCGTGGTTATGACCTCAACGATAACGTAATTATCAAGGATACGTATTCTCCTGATGCGATATCTGCAGTGCAGAGCTGTGACGCGGCGGTATTGTTTATGGGACACGGAGAGGCCAGGGGAAAGAATATCCCCGTCTCACATAAGCTCTCCTTGCCCGCTAATCAGTTGGAGCTTGCCGATATGCTAAAGCCGTATTGCAAAAAGATCATCGTTGTTCTGGAAGCAGGCTTTAGCGCGGACGTTGGATTTTTCGATTCGTTTGCGGCAGTGATGATGGCTCCGATTGGGGTGAGGCACGACGCCTCGGCGATAGTGGACACTCTACTTGGCAAATACAATCCTTCGGGACGTCTTGCCAATACGCTTTATGCGGATATGGACGGGTACTATGACAAGCATCTTGCTTACCGAAACAGATATGGGGTAAGATCGGGAAGATTTGTGGGATACAGATATTACACGACTGCAGATCTTAACGTGGGATATTCGTTTGGACACGGACTGTCATATACGACCTTTGCGTATTCAAAGCTTGAGGTTAGCGGTGACACGGTAAGCTTTACTGTAACAAACAAGGGAACTCGCGCGGGCAGAGAGGTAGCTCAGGTATACGTTGGAGCTTCGGGCTCACAAATAGCGAGACCGAGCCGTGAGCTGTGCGGATATGAGCTTGTTGATCTTGACGTTAAGGAAAGTCGACGCGTAAGTGTTAAGATACAGCTCCCGCAGATCTTCGATGAGGCAAACAACCAGATGGTAACTGAGAAATGCGATTATACCGTCTATGTGGGCTCGTCATCTACAGATATAAGGCTAAGTGTGACCATCTCGGGTGGAGACCACAGTATCGGTGAAAACAGAGAAGAAAAGCTTTTCAATTATCTTCAGACCGAATCAAATATCATAAGTGACAAATATACTTTAGAGGCAGGTTACGATATCATGAACAGATCCATAAAAAATATAGTGTGCGGAATAGGAGCCGCCGTTTTGGCAATAGCTATCGGCGTATATAATGCTCTGACAGCTTCTTCTAGCTTCTTAGGAGTGCTTACGGCAATTTTGGCGGTAGTTGGAATAGTTTTCTTTGTGCTTGACGCCATAGAGAGAAACCAAGCTTACCGTCAGGAGCGTGCAAGAATAGCACAGGAAAACCAAAAGCACTTTGAGGATGCAGAGAAGCTCGCGGAATTTTCTGCGGCAAGTATGTTCAGAGCCGAGTTTGATGTTGTTGCCGATAATTCTGATGCAAGAAAGCTTGCGGTAAAGGAAAACGTACTGTTTGACGAGTCGCTCAAATACGTTGATAAGAAGCTGGATTTCAGCCGTGCCGTAGAGGAGCTTGGAGCCTTTGCTCTTGAGCGTGGATTGTCTCTTGATGAGGACGCGGTGAGAAGCATTATGGCATCCATTTCCTCCTCCAGATTGCTTGTATTCAAGGATATGAGCTCAAGCTCATTTAGTGCCATTGTGTCTGTTCTTTCAGAATATTTTGGTACCAAGGCGTATATCGACACCGTTGATGCTACCTACATCAGCGAGGAGAACGTGCTTTTTGCGTCTGATGAGGAAGGACACCGAGTTAAGAAGAATATGGTGTACGCTATTGAGGGCGCCTCAAACGTTAAGGAAAGATTGCACATCGGTGCGCTTGACGGAGTAAAGTGTGAGGATATGGTCAAATATTTCGCGCCTTACGTCAAATACGCGAAAAATCCCTTTGGCTATACCGTAATAACCGCACACAATGAGCATAATAAAGAGGCAGATTACTTTATTCCTCAGAATATATGGTTTGCTGTCAATCTCGCGCAGGGCGAATGTTACGATATGATACCAGATTCTGTTGCAGAGATAGCGGCGGTGAACACTATCGCACTTTCCAAGACGGATCCCTCCGACAAGCATACCGAGGTAAGTAACTTCTACTACTATCAGGTCGATTACATAAGCGAGCGCGCGAGAAATCAGTTCGTTATAGGCGAAGACATATGGAAAAAGATAGATTCTCTTGAAAAACGAGTAAAGGCTGTCACGCCCGAATTTGCTATCAGCAACAAGATGTGCCTGACGTTTGAAAGATTCGCGGCGGCTCTTATGGCTGCGGGTGTTGACGTTAAGCAGAGCGTGGACGTTGCTATGGCGGTTAAGCTTCTGCCTGCGTTCGTTCTGGCTGTGAGCGGAAAGAAAACGGAAGATAGCGGATCTCTCTCAGAGATGTTTGATGCTATATTCGGTGACGAGGATATGTCCAAGTGTGTGGAAATGCTCAAGAATGCCGAGGCATTTAAAAAAGAGAATTACATTGCAAGCTCTATGACAGAGAAGTCGGATAATCAAACAAATCAGGACTTGGGCACACCTGTGGAAGAGCAGGAGATAGCCGCGGGCTCTTATGATGCAGACGAGGTGAAAGATAACGGGAGATCGGCAGACGAGCCCGTAAATTCAGACGAAGGACAAGACTAAGGAGATCCAAATGCTAAACTTTATAACGCTCAAAGCATTTTTTGCGCTGTTACGCGAAAATGCATTGTCATCCGTTGCAGATACACTTTCCTCTCCTACCGCGATCATAGTATATCTGATCGTGGTCTTGGCGGCTATTGCAACTATAGTTGTGGCTATAATGCTCAAGGAAAAGGACACGTCATCGGGCAATATAGAGTACAAAATATCCTACGACGGTACCGCCCCGACGGGAGACAGCAAGAAAGAAGAGGAGCCTGTAGGAGACCGCTTCTATATGCTGAGCAGCATAGACGTAAATGAAAAGAATTACGTAAGAACGAGCTATGACAAAGGAATAACGCTAAAGGAGCTTTGTGATAATTTCAGG
>CAJGCF010000044.1 GCA_904501865.1 uncultured Clostridia bacterium | reverse complement strand
TTGGCGGAGAAGGAGAGATTCGAACTCTCGAACCGCTTTTGACGGTTACACGATTTCCAATCGTGCGCGCTCGACCAGCTACGCGACTTCTCCGTGTTTGTTCGGCTTTAAAATATATTATTCATATGCGACTGAAATATCATACCACAAAAAACAGAGTTTGTCAAGATGTTTTTGATAAAAAGTTGAAATTTGTTTTTGAAACGTATTGACAACAATATTGGTTTGTGTTATACTGCAATCAATCTAAATGGAGGTGCGGCTTTCATGATAAGCATGGATAGGGACACGGTCTGTGTGGTAAAGGGGACGCCGCCGAGGAAAGATGCGCTGTCCAAGCGGTCTTGTCCGGACACGACGAGAATATCGGCGCGGCTGTCACCGTGAACGTCGGTGTTGAGATATTTGATCCCTTTGCGGTATTTTGCTTGGCCTCGGTATTCTACCCGAGATTTTTGTTTTCCGTTTGCACAAATATATATTATTAAAGGAGAAAAGCATATGGAAGGTACATTATGGGCGTTTGTGCCCGCACTTATCGCCATAGTGCTCGCGCTTATTACCAAGCAGGTATATATTTCCCTTTTTCTTGGAATATTTGTCGGCGCTATGATGTATGCGGGAGGAGATCCGCTTAAAGCATTATTCACGCTCTATCAAGTAATGAGCGAGAAGGTGGGAGGAAACACCCCTATCATAGTATTCCTCGTAGTTCTCGGTATTCTGGTAGTTCTTTTACAGAAGTCGGGAGGAGCCAAAGCTTACGGAGACTGGGCAGGCAAAAAGATCAGGTCCAAGGGAAGTGCGCTTGCTGCGACCGCGGGACTTGGATGCCTTATATTCGTTGATGACTACTTTAACTGTCTTACGGTTGGCTCTGTTATGCGTCCTGTTACAGACAAATTCAAAATATCAAGAGCAAAGCTCGCGTACTTAATCGACTCTACTGCGGCGCCCGTGTGTATTATTGCGCCTATATCGAGCTGGGCGGCGGCAGTTGCGGGAGAGCTTGAGGGAGATGGGCTTATGGTCTTTATCAGTACCATTCCCTTCAATATTTATGCGCTTCTCACAATAGTCATGGTATTTGCCCTCTGTCGGTTCAATTTTGATTTTGGAAAGATGAAGGTCTGTGAAGAAATAGCCGAGACCACGGGTGACCTCCACGCAGGAGAGACCGAGGGAGCCATCGGGGAAGAGATCCTCGCAAACCCCAAGGGTAAGGTGCGTCATCTTGTTATTCCCGTGCTTGTGCTTATAGCTTGTTGTATCGGTGGAATGATATATACGGGATTCTTCTACAACTGGGATACGGGACTTATAGACACTGAGCTGCAGAGCGCGAATGTTATTGAAGCATTCTCCAACTGTGATGCGGGCATGTCTCTTGCAATCGGCTCTACCGTCGCGCTTATAATCATATCCGTTTACTATATGATAGCGCGCGTACTCTCGTTTAAGGATGTCACGGGTAGCTTTACAGACGGATTTAAGGCGATGGTTCCCGCGATACTTATTTTGACATTTGCTTGGTCCATCTCGGGCATTATGGGAGCCAAGGGAGGTTATCTTGACGCGCAGGCATTTGTTCAGAACAATCTTGCAAACAGCAATTTTCCTCAATTCCTGTTCCCTGCCATATTCTTTGTTCTTGCGGGTGGAATTGCTTTCGCAACGGGAACATCATGGGGAACCTTCGGTGTGCTTGTTCCTATTGCGGTCACCATTCTTGGTGGAAGCGGCACGCTTACGATAATGACAGTGTCCGCAACTCTTGGAGGGGCGGTTTACGGTGATCATGTGTCACCTATTTCGGATACGACGATCCTTGCGTCCGCGGGGGCACAGTGTAATCACGTTAACCACGTAAGAACTCAGTTGCCCTATGCCACACTTGTTGCAGTTGTTGCGACAATTTCCTACGTTATCGCAGGACTTTGTGCAACACTCGGAAGCGCACTCAGCTGCATTATTATGTGGGCATCTGCGCTTATCCTTTTCTCCATTGTGGTTGTATGTATCAAGGTGATGGCAAAGAAAAAAGCGTAAAAATTAAAGATATAAATCAAGGCGGCTCGGTAGAGGGCCGCCTTTTCTCAAAATTACCTGAATTTTTTGCTTGACAAGATTGGGTTCAGGATGTATAATAAAATATGTATTCGACCTGTTTTGGCGGGAAACGACAAAAGCCCATATGGGCGGAATGGAGATTAAATGAAAAACTTTTTTCCTGAATTTAAGAAATTTATCACTCGCGGTAATGTGATTGATATGTCAGTCGGTGTTATCGTCGGTGGCGCGTTTACTGCCATCGTCAACGGAATGGGCAACTACATCTTAAAGCCTATTGTAAACTGGCTGCTCGCACTCATCTTCGGCGCAGATTCGCTTAGCGGAATATACACATACCTTAAGGTAGTAAAAAAGGACGTTCTCGACGAGGCGGGCGCGGTTATCAGTCAGGAGATCGACTTGGCTCAGTCTATATACATAGATTGGGGTGCGTTTATCAATGCAGTTCTTAATTTCTTTATTACCGCGTTTGTGCTCTTCACCATTGTTAAAATTATCAACAAGCTTCGTGAGGGACAGAGCGAGGTTGAGAAAAAGAAGCTTACTCGCGAGCAGAGAAAAGAGCTCCGCGCAAACGGCATAAAGATCTACGACAGAGAGGCGGTTACGGCGTACTTTGCTGAAAAGCAGAGACTTGCGGCAGAGGCGGCAGCTGCAGAAGCTGCTGCGGCAGCAGAGGCGGCAAGACTTGACCGCGAGGCTAATCCAACAACTGAGGATCTTTTGAAGCTTATTTTGGCAGAGCTTAAAAATAGGTAATAAATCCGACAAGCATAAAGCAGGGCGCACATGCACCCTGCTTTACGTTTGTCGGGTTTTGTTAAGTTCGTGAATGTTTATACAATATCCATTTTTATGCATTTGGCACAAAAACCTACGATACAAATGGCGAATTGACGTAAACAAACGACAAAGTTATATTAATATTGAAAAAAACATTGACAATTCGGCCTGTTGGTGCTACAATAATACACACATCAAAAATAATATTTATTCATGTGTGGAGGCATAAAATGAAAAAATTAATTGCAATTGCACTTTCGCTTGTAATGGTGATTTGTGCGGTATCTGTATTTGTTGCTTGTGACAATGCAAGCGTAGAGCTCGTAGCTATTGATGCGGCGGACCTTCTTAAAGAGGACTTTGGAATCGCCGTTAAAAAGGGCGACACCGAGCTTATGGCAATGGTCAACGCGGTTATTGATGAATGGGTAGCCGACGGAACTATGACAAAGTACGTTGATTATTACGACGCGCTGGCAAAGGGAGAAACTCCTTCGACTGACGGTCTTCAGGTAAGCTGGGATTTCGGAGATGCCACAGAGGTGCTCACGGTCTACACTGAGTCGGGATTTGCACCCTTCGAGTTCCTTTCTAACGGAGAGGTAATAGGTGTTGATATCGCTATTATGAGCGAGGTTGCAGAAAGAAACAACTTGAAGATGGAAGTCAAGGACGTAGCTTTTGATACTATTACTACTTGTGTTAAGGGACACTCGGGCAAGGCAGTAGGCGCGGCCGGCATTACCATAAATGATGAGCGCAAGCAGGAGGTTGATTTCTCAAGCATTTATTACAGCTCCACTCTCGTTGTTGTTTCTGCAAAGGATAAGAGCATCTCCTCTGTCAAGGATCTTTCGGGACTTACCGTAGGCGTTCAGGAGGGCACGAGTGGCGACCTTATTATCAGCGCGGCAAAGACAGCAAAGGGACACTCTTACACCGATTACGATGCTGACGGGAACGAGATCACAAAAACCGTTACCGTTGACGCGACTACCGAGGTAAAGCAGTATAAGCAGTATGCTCTCGCGCTTGCAGACCTCAAGGCAGGTCGTATCGACGCCATACTTATGGATAAGCTTCCCGCACAGACTATGTTGGCGGCATCCGAGAACTGATAATAATTAAAAAAATACGGTGAGAGGGCGCGTGTCGCCCCCTCACTGTTGTGTTAGAAGGAAAAACAAAATGAATCTTCAGGAATTCTTTTTATCCCTCTGGAACAGATTTGATAAGGCGTTTTTAGTTGAGGATCGTTGGAAACTGTATCTCGAGGGACTTGGCAACACGATACTTATTGCGCTTATGGCTACAGTCATAGGAGTGATACTCGGTGTTTTGTTTGCTGTAATAAATTACGTTAACAAAAAGACGGGAAAGTTTAAGGTGCTTGCCGTCCTATCAAATATTTATATTACGGTCATTCGCGGGACGCCTGTTGTGCTCCAGCTTATGATAATGTATTTTATCGTATTTGTTTCGTGGAATTTCAAGGTGGCTATCGGTAGCTTTGAGATAATGGACAGCAGTCTTTTGATTGGCGCTATCACCTTTGGTCTAAATTCCGCGGCTTACGTTGCGGAGATTACAAGGGCAGGCTTTGAGGCGGTGGATGACGGACAACGTGAGGCAGGACGATCGCTCGGTCTTTCAACCGCGCAGACTATGTGGTATATAATTATACCTCAGGCTATGCGAAACAGCCTCCCTCCCCTTTTCAATGAGTTCATAACTCTTGTAAAGGAAACCGCGATAGTCGGATATCTTGGGGTTTACGATCTTGGGAAGATCCCGGGTCTTATACAGTCGAGGACGTTTGATTATCTGTTCCCACTAATCATAGCGGCACTTATGTATCTAGTTGTGGTGATGATACTTACAAAAATACTGCACGTGCTTGAAAAAAGACTTGCAAAGAGTGACAGAGGAGGCAAAATATGAGTGTAGAGAAAAATCACGATATAAAGCCTCTTATTTCCGTCAGAAATCTTACAAAGTCTTTTGGAAAGCTTACGGTTCTTGACAGTATATCTACGGATATATACACGGGAGAAAAGGTGGTCATCATAGGTCCGTCGGGTGGAGGAAAGAGCACGTTTTTGCGTTGCCTGAACTGTCTTGAGGATCCCTCCTCGGGAGCGGTAATATTTGATGGCGTAGATATTGCAGACGTCAGAGTAAACATCAATCACCATAGACAAAACATGGGCATGGTGTTCCAACAGTTCAATCTGTTCAACAATCTGACCGTGCTTGAGAATATTACTCTCGCGCCTGAAAAGATAAGATGGAAAAAAGCAAAAGCCGAGGGAAAGACGCGCGAACAGTTCAAGGCGGATGTGCGGGAAAACGCACTGTCCCTGCTTCGCCGAGTGGGTCTTGAGGACAAAGCCGACGCATATCCTTCAACACTCTCGGGCGGACAAAAGCAAAGAATAGCTATTGTGCGCGCTCTTGCAATGAACCCCAAGGTCATGCTTTTCGATGAGCCCACAAGCGCCCTTGATCCCGAGATGGTCGGCGAGGTGCTGGAGGTAATGAAGGAGCTCGCAGACGAGGGAATGACTATGGTGTGCGTTACTCACGAGATGGGCTTTGCGCGCGAGGTCGCCGACAGAGTTCTCTTTATTGCGGACGGGAATATCCTTGAGGACGATTCTCCGTCCGAGGTGTTCGATAATCCCAAGCACCCAAGACTTAAACAGTTTTTAGGTAAAATACTTTGACGCAAGATATAGGCGCGTACGAGTTTAATTTTTTTGACTATAACAACAGCCTCTCCAACCGGAGAGGCTGTTGTCTTTATATATTATTCTATAGCCGAAAAGAATTGAACTCACACGGTTTTGTGTGGCAAATATCCGCACCTGCCACAGATAAAATTCTCGCAACATCTTATGTTGCTTCGTATTTTCTCTTTGCATTTGCACAATATTTGCTCACTCAAAACTGCGTAGCACCCTTGGGCGTTGCAATTTTTGATAGATTTCGTCGAAGCGAGTTGCAGCAAGGTATGACCTTGCAAAACGAGGTGCGGCGGAAGATGCAAAAATTGCTCGACGCAGGGCGTATGAGTTCAACTCTTTTCGGCTATACCGAGAACGGTGTATCCCTGCTCCTCAACAGTAGCTTTGAGAAGCTCGTTGGAAACGTTGCCCTTCAAGGTCACGATAGCCGTACCGCTTTCGTGGCTTACCTCAGCGCACTCTACGGCGTCAAGTGCTTCAAGCACCTTTTTTACTCTGCCCGAGCAGTGCGCACACATCATTCCTTCTATTTTAAGAGTCTTTTTCATTTTTTTGTCTCCTTTGTCCGCAACTGCGGTCTTTTTTGTTTTGCTTGTCTTGCGAGCTTTAGCGGGTTTGTCGATATTTACAAGGTTTAATCTAAGCGCGTTCATAACTACGCAGAAGCTTGAAAGCGACATTGCCGCCGCTCCGAACATTGGCTCAAGCTGCCAGCCGAAAATAGGTATCCACATACCTGCCGCAAGCGGTATGCCTATCACGTTGTAGCAGAACGCCCAGAACAGATTTTGGTGAATGTTACGCAGAGTTGCTCTGCTCAATTTTATTGCTGAAGGTAAGCTTGAGAGCTGATCCTTCATAAGCACGACGTCTGCCGCCTCTATGGCAACATCCGTTCCCGCGCCGATAGCGATTCCCGTATCTGCGGTGGCGAGCGCGGGCGCATCGTTTATTCCGTCGCCTACCATAATTACGCGTCCCTCTGCCTGAAGATCGGATATCTTACTTGCCTTGCCGTCAGGCATAACGTCGGAAATTATCTCATCAATGCCTGCCGCGCGGCCTATTGCCTGAGCGGTTCTCGCATTGTCTCCCGTAAGCATTATTACACGAAGGCCCATGCGTTTAAGCTCTGATATGGCAGAGGAGCTATCCTGCTTTATTGTGTCCGCAACGGCTATTATGCCTGCGAAAACACCATCGCAACTGAAAAACATAGGGGTCTTACCACTCTCGGCTAACGTGTAAGCCGTCTGTTTGTCTTGACTTGACAGATTGCAGTTCTCTTCAATAAACGCAAGGTTTCCGCCGCGGATCTGGTTGCCTTGCCAAAAGCCTTGAACTCCTTTGCCCGAAATAGCTTCAAATGCTTCTATTTCAAGCTCCTCCACTTCAAGCTTGTTTCCCTTCTGTACGATAGCCACACCGAGCGGATGCTCACTGCCCTTTTCAACCGAATAGGCTATTGATAGCAATTTGTTCTCGTCAAAGCCCTCCGCCGCAATAATATCTGTCACGGACATTTCGCCCTTGGTCACGGTTCCCGTCTTGTCCAACACTACGGTATCAGCGCGGCCCGCCACCTCCAGAGCTCTCGCGCTTTTGTAGAGAATACCCCTACGCGCGCCCACGCCGCTACCAACCATTATAGCCACCGGGGTTGCCAAACCTAACGCACAAGGACAGCTTATTACAAGCACTGAGATTGCTCTTGCAAGTGCAAATCCGACGTCCTTGCTGACAAACGACCATACTACAGCTGTGACTATGGCGATAGCCATAACGGTGGGAACAAAGATCGCGGATACGCGATCCGCCGCCTTTGCGATAGGCGCTTTTGATGCGGTTGAGTCACTTACTATTTTGATTATTTGCGATAGCGCTGTGTCCGCACCGACTTCTGTCGCTCTGCATCTAATAAAGCCCGATTTGTTGATAGTTCCCGCGCTTACACGATCTCCGATTGTCTTGTCTGCAGGGACGCTTTCTCCTGTGAGAGCTGATTCATCGACCGACGTGCTACCGTATATTATAATCCCATCGACAGGAACGCTTTCTCCCGGACGAACCACGAAAATATCGCCAACCTGCACCTCGTCTATGCTTACTGCCTTTTCTTCGTCACCGTTGAGGACAGTCGCCGTCTTTGGAGAAAGGTCCATAAGACCTCGCAGGGACTTTGTTGTTCTTCCCTTTGAAATAGCTTCAAGCATTTTTCCCACGGTGATGAGCGCGAGGATCATGGCTGCCGACTCAAAATAAAGCTCGTGCAGATAATGAGTAGCAGTAGAGAAATCTCCCCTTGTCTGTGCGTCGGTCATTACAAACAACACACAAACGCTGTAAACAAATGACGCCCCCGAGCCGAGTGCTACCAGGGTGTCCATATTAGGCGCTCCGTGAAGAATGCCTTTAAAGCCTCGGATAAAAAATTGCTGATTTATTATCATGACCGCCGCGGCGAGAATAAGCTCTGCAAGAGCAATAGCCACGGGGTTATGCGCAAGAGGCGCAGGCAAGGGAAATCCCCACATAACGTATCCCATTGAAACGTACATGAGCGCTAACAGAAATCCTACGGATAGGAGCAACCGACGCAAAAGACGGGGGGATTCCCTGTCCTCGAGAGTGTCGGAGAGTTTGTCTCGGTTAGGAGACGCCGCACCGTCGACACTTGCTCCGTATCCCGCCGAGGTCACGGCGGCTATTATTTTGTCGTCGGATATATTTCCCTCTACTACCATAGAGTTGGTCAGAAGATTGACCGCGCAGGACGACACACCGTCAACGGCGGAAACCGCCTTCTCAACACGTGCCGAGCACGCCGCGCAGCTCATACCCGTTACGTTGTATTTTTTCATCTTTCTCTCCGTTTTTACAATGTTTTTCAAATATATCAGTAAGAGCTTATTGGGATATTTTCGTCATCGTGACCCTTTTTGATGCCGCGGATCTCAACGTAATAGCTGTAGTTCGCATTGACCTTGACGCACACTCTGTCCCCTACCTTGCGCCCCAGCAGAGCCTTTCCTAAAGGCGACTCCTTTGAAAGATAACCCTTGAGCACGTCCTGACGGAGAGTGGTGACTATCTGTCTCTCCTCTTCCTCGTCGTCCTCCTCTACGTAGTAGGTTACGGTGTCGAAAAGGCAGACCGAATCCTCATCCTTTCTGATCTTGATAACCTTGGCGGTCGCGATCATATTTTTAAGATAGCGGATTCGACTCTCGTTCTTGTTTTTTTCTCTTTTTGCCTCTTTGTATTCGGCGTTTTCCGAAAGATCCCCGTATTCGCGTGTTCTTTGCACCTCAGCAAGAAGCTGCGGACGGAGCACGCACATACGGTAGTCTATCTCCTCTTGCATTTTCTTTATATCTACTGCGGTCAACTCGTCGTGCATAAAGATTCCTTTCTATATATCAAAAGACATTTTTCTCATCTTTTCGAGAATTTCAAGCATTCCTTGCGGTAGTTCGCAGGAGAACGTCATTTTTTCACGAGTTCTTGGGTGAGTAAGCGAGAGCTCCTTGGCGTGCAGACACTGCCCGTTGATAAGATGCCTATTGGATTGCTCAAATTTAGTATTTCCACCACCGTAAACGCAATCGCCGAGCAGAGAGTGTCCGATGCTTGACATGTGAACTCTTATCTGATGAGTTCTTCCTGTTTCGAGCACGCATTTCACGTATGAAAATCTTCCCTGGGGGGTGTCGAATCTATCCATTACCTCGTAATGAGTAATGGCTTCGCGCGCCGTACGGGAGGGGTCCGTCACCACAGCCATTTTTTTGCGGTCTGAGGGGTGTCTCCCTATGGGCTTGTTCACACTTCCCGTGTCGTTTTTTATATTTCCTATTGCTATCGCGTGGTACACGCGGCTTACGTCGTGAGTTTTTAACTGACCTGACAAAAACTCGTGAGCCTCGTCGTTTTTTGCAACGACCAGCAATCCCGATGTGTCCTTGTCTATTCGGTGCACGATGCCGGGACGTATCACGCCACCGATTCCAGAAAGAGAATCTCCACAATGGTACATCAGCGCATTTACCAAAGTTCCGCTATAAATTCCCGTTGCGGGGTGTACTATCATTCCCGAGGGCTTATTGACGACTATTATATCGCCGTCCTCGTAAACTATGTCAAGAGGAATATCCTCGGCTACCGCCTCGCAAGGCTCGGGCTCGGGATAGATAAGCTGTATCTCATCACCTGCACGGAGCTTATAGTTCTTATTTGACGGAGATTTGTTTACACGAACATTTCCCGATCCAATAAGCTTGACTGCCATAGACCTTGATATTCCTTCGCTGTCGGAGAGATAGCGGTCTATTCTCTCCCCCGAAAGCTCGTCGGGGACCATAAGAAGCACGGCATCCTCGGACGCTATGACATCAAAAATCTTGTCACTCATTATCTTCACCTGTATGCGCTTCTTCTGTGCTTGACGAAAGCTTTGCTGCCTTCTCTGCTTTGTACTCACGAACTGTGTCGAGTATCATCCAAAGAGCGAGCAGTCCCGCGCCTATACATACGAAGGCGTCTGCTACGTTGAACACCCACATCCAAAGGTTCGGGAATGCGCAGAAATCAAGAAAATCTATCACGTAGCCAAGACTTATGCGGTCTATCATATTACCGATTCCGCCACTTACTATAAGAGTAATGGACGCAAGCACAAGCTTGTTCGAGGGCCTTTTCCAAAACAGATATACCAATATTGCCACTATTGCCACGGTGGACAAGACCATAAACAGCCATCTGTTATCTGCCATTGAGCCAAATGCCGCGCCCCTGTTCTGTATATAAGTGAATCGAAAAATACCGGGAATAACGTCTACGGATTCATATAGCTCCATATTTATGACTACGAGATATTTGCTTATCTGATCAAGCGCCACACCCACGACCATAAGCGCTACTGATATTATTATCGCTGTCATTTGCAAAGCTCCTTTCTTTTTGTTCAAGAAAGCTCTTGAAAATAGGTGGGGATTGGGGGGAGGTGAAAACTCCTTTTAAGAAGTTTTCCCTCCCCCACTGTCACAATTCTTTAAAGAAGTATCTTCTTACATCTCTCGCACAGGAATCCACCCTCATCATCGGTGACTCCCTTGGTCGAGAATGACCAGCAACGGTCGCATTTACAACCGTCAGCAGGAGCTACCGCCACTGCGATTCCCGAAAGAGTTTCGGTGAACGCTCCCTCGGGAGCTTCGCCATTGACTACGGTTGCGGCAGACGTGATATAAATTCCTGCAAGCTCGTTCTCAAATGCGCTGATGCTCTCGTAGACCGCGTCGTCGGTAGTGTAGACGGTAACCTTTGCGTCAAGAGATTTACCTATCATCTTGTCAGCGCGAGCCAGCTCAAGAGCCTTCATAACGTCGTCTCTGTACTCAAACATTTTTTCCCATTTTGCGCTCAGCTCACGGGTGTTTTCGGCAAGAGCCTCGTCAAATTTAGGCATGTCGTTGAGGAATACGCTCTCGAGCTTGTCGCTCTTTGCGTGAGGCATAGCCTTCCAAATCTCCTCTGCCGTGAAGGAAATCACGGGAGCGAAAAGCTTTGTTATAGTTGAAAGAACGATATAAAGAGCGCTCTGACCGCTTCTTCTGGCGTTGGAATCCGCCTTTTCAACGTAGAGACGGTCCTTTGTTATATCAATGTAAAGCTTGGAAAGCTCAATAGTACAGAACTTGTTGATAGCGTGATATACGATGTGGAACTCATACTCATCGTATGCTTCGAGACACTGCTTTACAAGATTGTTGGTCTCGGAGATTATCCACTTGTCTATATCAAGCATATCGTCAAACGCGACCATATCGGCATCAACGTCAAAGTCACCGAGGTTTGCCATCATGATTCTTGCGGTGTTTCTTATCTTTCTGTAAGACTCGGAAAGCTGCTTGAAGATGTTTTCTGAGCAACGGACGTCCGCATGATAATCAGACGATGCCGCCCAAAGTCTTACAAGCTCTGCGCCATATTTCTTTACTATATCATCAGGGCTTATGGAGTTTCCGAGGGATTTGTGCATAGCCTTGCCCTCGCCGTCGACTACCCAACCGTGAGTAAGTACCGCACGGAAGGGCGCGCCCATCTTGCCGCGAGCTCCAACCGCAGTGAGCAAAGACGCCTGGAACCAGCCTCTGTACTGGTCGCCACCCTCAAGATATATATCGGAGGGCCAGCTTTCTCCCTCTCTGTTTTCAAGGACTGCAAAGTGAGACGAACCCGAGTCAAACCAACCGTCAAGCGTGTTTGTTTCCTTTGTAAAGGTCGCCTTTTTGCCACAGTGCGGACATACGAAGTCGGTAGGAAGAATATCCGCGGCATCCATATCAAACCAAGCGTTTGAGCCCTTTGCGGCAAACAGAGCGGAGACTGCGTTTATAGTATCGTCGTTGCAGACGGGCTTTTTGCACTCGTCGCAGTAGAATACGGGAATGGGAAGGCCCCAATGACGTTGACGGGAGATACACCAATCGGCTCTCTCTCTTATCATCTGTACCATTCTGTCTTCACCCCACGCGGGAAGCCACTTTACATCCTTACAAGACTCTGCAGCCTCATCCTTAAATGCGTCTACGGAGCAGAACCATTGAGGAGTTGCGCGGAAGATTATGGGAGACTTACATCTCCAGCAGTGAGGATACTCGTGCTCGATTTCCTCGGACGCGAGAAGCGCACCGCTTTCCTTCATGTCTGCAAGGATCGCCTCGTTGGATTCTGCATAATACATGCCCGCAAACTTGCCCGCATCCTGGGTCTGATAACCGCGGTCGTCTACGGGAACTATTATGTCTATATTGTATCTGCGACATGTCTGATAGTCGTCGGCACCAAAGCCGGGAGCCGTGTGAACGCAGCCCGTTCCGCTATCCATAGTAACGTAATCGGCATTGACAACAACGCTCTTTCTGTCAAGGAAGGGGTGCTGTGCGGTCATAAACTCAAACTCCGAGCCCGCAAATGTAGCAAGCACCTCGCAGCCCTCTATGCCTGCTGCCTTCAAGGTCTTTTCGACAAGAGCGTTTGCAAGAACGTACACCTCTCCACTTTCAACCTTGACAAGAGCATATTCTTCGGCAGGATTGAGAGCAATGGCAAGGTTTCCGGGAAGTGTCCACGTGGTAGTCGTCCATATAACGAAATATGTGTTGTCAAGGTCGCAGATTGATGCCAATTTGCCCTTGTCATCAGCTACCTTGAATTTTACGTAAATGGAGGTACACTTGTCGGTCTGGTACTCGATCTCTGCCTCCGCAAGCGCGGTTTCGTCCTTGGGACACCAATAAACAGGCTTGAGCCCCTTGTAAATGTAGCCTCTTTTATACATCTCTCCG
>CAJGCF010000043.1 GCA_904501865.1 uncultured Clostridia bacterium | reverse complement strand
TTATCGGAGCCGTAGCACTTAACGTCAGCTCTGGGGCCCTTGGAGAATGGAACCTCACGAACGACTGTTACTTCCTCGGTGTAGGGATCGAACTTTGTCTCTACGTATGTGAAGCCGTTGATTCTGGAGATAATGTAAGCCGCGTCCTTGCCAAGACCGTTAAGGATAACGCGAAGGGGCTTGTTTCTTACCTTGTTAGCGTTAAGAGCGATCTTGATAGCACCTTCTGCAGCTGCGAAGGACTCGTGTCCTGCGAGGAAGCAGAAGCACTCTGTCTCCTCGGAGAGAAGCATCTTGCCGAGGTTTCCGTGTCCGAGACCAACCTTGCGGTTTTCAGCAACCGAGCCGGGAATACAGAAGGACTGAAGACCGATACCGATAGCGGCAGCGGCGTCAGCAGCCTTTGTGCAGCCCTTCTTGATTGCGATAGCTGCGCCTACTGTGTATGCCCACTTTGCGTTTTCAAAGCAGATGGGCTGTGTTTCCTCGACGATCTTATAAGGATCAATACCCTTGGCATCACAGATCTCCTTGCACTCGTCGATAGAGTTTATACCGAATTCCTTAAGAGCGGCGAGAATTTTCGCCTCGCGTCTTTCGTAACCTTCAAATTTAGCCATTATACATTACCTCCTTATTATTCTTTACGGGGGTCAATGTACTTTGCAGCATCATTGAATCTACCGTATGTACCCTTAGCCTTCTCGTATGCCTCGTTAGGCTCGATGCCCTTCTTGATCATATCGGTCATCTTGCCGAGGGATACGAACTCGTAGCCTATAACCTCGTTGTTCTCGTCGAGAGCCATTCTTGTGCAGTAGCCCTCTGTCATCTCGAGATAACGAACACCCTTTTCCTTTGTACCGTACATAGTACCTACCATGGAACGCTCACCCTTACCGAGATCCTCCATGCCTGCGCCGATAACGAGACCGCCCTCGGAGAATGCGGACTGAGATCTACCGTAAACTATCTGAAGGAAGAGCTCTCTCATTGCGGTGTTTATAGCATCGCAAACGAGGTCGGTGTTGAGAGCCTCAAGAATAGTCTTGCCGGGGAGAATCTCTGCAGCCATAGCCGCGGAGTGAGTCATACCCGAGCAACCGATGGTCTCTACAAGAGCTTCCTCGATAATACCGTTTTTAACGTTGAGGGAGAGCTTGCACGCGCCCTGCTGAGGTGCGCACCAGCCTACACCGTGTGTGTACGCGGAAATGTCAGAAATCTGTTTTGCCTGAATCCACTTGCCCTCTTCGGGAAGGGGAGCAGGACCGTGATCGCAACCCTTTTTAACTACGCACATATGCTGAACCTCAAGGCTCTGTGCGTAAGGGAATTCACTTACATTGCTCATTTTGTTTTATCTCCTTATAAAAATTATTTTTACTTTATGATCTCGCCGTAAACCTCGCCGAAAGCACAAGCCGCGTTGCATTCGTCGGTGTCGATGTGCATAGCGAACGCGTAGGCGGGAGATACGCGGCATACTACGTCGTCAAAAATAGTAGTTCTGTCGCTGTCTATCTTTACCTTTACTATCTGCTTGTCACAAATGCCCATTTCCTCTGCCGTGGCGGTATCGAAGTGAATATGTCTCTTTGCGATGATGCAGCCCTCTGCTATCTCAAGCTCGCCTGCAGGGCCTACCATCTTAACGCCGGGAGTACCCGCAACGTCGCCGCTTTCGCGAACGGGAACAGATTTCAGACCGAGGCTTCTCGCGTCGGTAAAGGAAAGCTCTACCTGATTAGCCTTTCTCGTGGGGCCGAGAACGGAGAGCATGAGCTCGCCCTTAGGACCTACGACCTTTATCTTGTCGTTTGCGGCTGCGAACTGATCGGGCTGAGAGAGCATCTTCTTGGGCTCAAGCTTAGCGTCCGCACCGTAGAGAACGGCAACTGCTTCATCGGTCAGGTGAATGTGTCTCGCGCTTGTTTCAACAAGGACTTTTTTAGACATAGTTTTTACCTCACTTTATAAATCATTAAAATTTAACGTGTGTTGGGACATAAAACCCCATTCCAACTTATTTTATCACATTTTCCGTCATTTGTAAAGGTTAATTTTAAATAAATGTGCAAGATTATAGATATTTTTTATTGGCAATACTAATAAATAAATGAAAAATGACAGGAGAAGGCAAATGAGCGAGCTTGAAAAGCAAGAAAACAGAGAAAACACCGCGTCGGATGATATAAAGGACTTTGGTTCTACTGTGACTAAAAATCAAGAGGGAAATATTCACTGTCTCTCGATAATAGGGCAGATAGAGGGACACTATATGCTCCCCGAGGGGCAAAAGGCGACCAAATACGAGCATATAATTCCAATGCTCGTCTCCATAGAGCAGGACGAGGAGATAGACGGTCTGCTCGTGCTTCTCAACACTATGGGCGGCGACGTAGAGGCGGGGCTTGCGATAGCCGAGGTCATAGCCTCTATGAAAAAGCCCAGCGTGTCTGTGGTGCTCGGAGGGGGACACTCAATAGGCGTGCCGCTTGCAGTATCGGGCAAGCGATCCTTTATTGTGCCCAGCGCGACTATGACCATACACCCAGTTAGAATGAACGGGCTTGTCGTTGGTGTGCCGCAGTCGTTCACATACTTCAATGAGATGCAGAAGCGCATCGTGGATTTCATCTGCGCGCATAGCCGCGCCGACAAGGACAAGATATACGAGCTTATGATGCGCCCTGATATGATGGCGACAGACGTGGGCTCGATAATAGAGGGCAGGGAGGCAGTCGAGTACGGTATTATCGACGAGGTCGGTGGGCTTGACCGAGCACTTGCGGCTTTACGGGAGATGATAAATAATAATAAGTAAAGATGCGGGGAGGAGAAAGCTTTTAGGTAAAGGCTATCTCCTCCCCACACCACTGTTCTTTCAAAAGCTTTAAAACGCTAAAAAGAATTTGAGCAAACATCATTGACGGGAGATTGTCTTTATGGTATAATGAAACCGTGAGATGTGCCGACAAAGTCTTACGACGTTGGCACGGCATAAGAAGGTTTCATTGATATCATAATGCCTTGCGGCACCGACAACTGCGTTATCTTTGTGATATAATAATATTACACCACAAGCGGCGAAAATGGGTCGATTATGGGTGCGTGATATAACAAAATTGTAGGAGACATAAAATGAAGTCTATCATTTATGACCACGATGCCAAGCAGGCTTTTCCTATACTCGCAAGGACTGTGGGCGACTTTTTTGTTGAGAGACATAAAATAACCAGAGCGGGCGGAATACGTTTTAATCAAGTCTTTTTAGTGAGGTCTGGAAAGGGAATATTGGTATACGATTCCAATGAGTATGAATTGCGCTCAGGCGATATGTTATTTATTACCGCAAATGCCGCGCACGCTTATTGGGAAGTGGACCCTGATGATCCATTCATAACCAGCTACATAGGCTTTGACAGATACGGAGTGGAGGGACTTACGTCGTATTACGGCCTTCACGGCATATCTCCACGAGGTATCAGGGCGTAGGCCGAAAAAGGTAAGTTTTTAGAGAGAATATTTGGGGCTCGGAGAGGGCTTTTTGGGCCCCATAAAATTTTTTGAAAAAATTTCAAAAAACATCTTGACAAGAATCGATTTGTAGTGTATAATATCAATTGTTCGTGACAACGAGCTCTCGGAGACCTACTCCGAGTAATAAATCAAAGGTGTTTAAATATGCGGAAGTGGCGGAACTGGCAGACGCGCACGTTTGAGGGGCGTGTGGTTTACACCGTACGGGTTCAAGTCCCGTTTTCCGCACCAGAAAAGGCATCAGGGATTCAGCCCCGATGCCTTTTCTGTTACGGTAAACGCTTCGCGAACCGTAGCCGCGTATGCGGCATACGGGCGCTTTAAGGCGAAGCCGTGCGCGTAGTGAGCACAGCGAACGTTGTTCAACGTCCCGTTTTCCGCATTAGAGGAATCCGCTGTCCAAAGCCCTATTTGGACAAAAGTTCAAGTTCTGTTTTGCCCCGATGCCTTTTCTGTTACGGTAAACGCTTCGCGAGCCGTAGCCGCGTATGCGGCATACGGGCGCTTTAAGGAGACGCTTTGTTTTATATTGACAAAATCTTTGTAATGGGGTATAATTAAAAAAACGGCAAGGGAGATTTATTATGGTAAGACAAAAGTGGTTAGTCAGAATAGATGACAAAGAAATAAGCGTTGAATACAAGTGCTCGGCATTTACGGGAAAGACCGTCCTTGTAGTTGACGGGGATTCCTTTACCGTGAAGGGAAAACCGTTTGGTATAGGGCTTGTGCGCAGGGAGAGCGTAATAATAGGTGGCACACAGGCTATCCTTGACGTCAAAAAGGGCGGCAGGGCAGAGCTTATCGTGCGCGACGGAGAGGTCGAAAAGCTTTAAAGTACATAAACTCAAAAAGACCGCGACACACGTCGCGGCCTTTTTATATGAAGTTTTATCAATCGAGAAGCCTGAATCCCGCGGTCTCGGTTACGGGGAGAGAGAACACTATCGGGTGAGCGTGATCCTCGTACGTGTATTCCGCGATCGCCTTCATTATGTCACTGCGCTGTTCCTTGCGAGTTACTATGTAGGTTATCTCCTTTTCGTCTGAAATAGCCATACCGAAGAAGGTATCCGTTCCCACAGATGCAGTACCCTTTGCCTTCACTATGGTGCCGCCCGTGGCGCCTGCGGCTCTTGCCGCTTTCATTATTTCATCACTGTGACCCTTAGCGCAGATAGATATTACAAGTTCCATTTGAATCTTCCTTTCAAAACTATGGTCGTGCTCGACTTGAGCCTCGTCGTCGTTCCTGATTATGTGACCTAACACCTTCTTTGACACTATGCTTGAAAGCGGTACTGCCAGGGCGATTCCTCTGTTTGGCAGGTCTATGCTCATAGTGTGCGTGAGCGCGTCGGTGAGCTCGCAGACTTTGTTATGAGTTACCAAGGACTGCATCAGCACCTTTTCCGAGTGCTCAAGGCCCAGAAGGCTCAAGGTCTCCGACGTGGTGGCACCCTCGCAGATAGAGCTATACATGGGCGTCGCCTTGTGCTTTATGAAGAAGTCTAAAAACTCCTTCGCGTCGGATCTCTTTATTATGGTTATGAACAAATAAACGTTTTGCATCAGTTTATCATTCCTTTCTTTACAAGAAAGCTTATGTGTAGATTCTTATAGCCGAAAAGAATTGAACTCACACGGTTTTGTGTGGCAAATATCCGCATCTGCCGCAGATAAAATTCTCTCAACATCTTATGTTGCTTCGTATTTTTTCTTTGCATCTGCATAATATTTGCTCACTCAAAACTGCGTAGCACCCTTCGGCGTTGCAATTTTTGATAGATTTCGTCGAAGCGAGTTGTAGCAAGGTAAAACCTTGCAAAACGAGGTGCGGCGGAAGATGCGAAAATTGCTCGCCGCAGGGCGTATGAGTTCAACTTTTTTCGGCTATAGCCGAAAACTCGATGATCTCGGTGTCGTAATCGTCTACGGGTTGAGGAGCGGGATCGACGGGATCTGGCATTTCGAGAATAGACGTCTCCTCTGCGTCTGCCGCTGCCTCGAGCTGCTCACTGTGTCTGAGCTTAGCCTTGTAGACGAGACCGACAAGCTGTATGGAGATAGTAGGTGTCATAGCAACGAGCGCGATGGTTCCGAATGCGTTTATCATTATCTCGTCGGGAGAGGCGCCTCTCGCGCTGCAAATTCCGATAGAGAGGGGAAGCAGGAAGGTCGCCGCCATAACACCCGAGGCAACTCCGCCTGCGTCAAATGCTATGGATGTAAATATGCTCGGGCACACGAATGACAGGGCTACTGCCGCGACATACCCTACCACGAGGAAGGGAAGTATCGGCACTCCCGTGAGCGCACGTATCATCGCGATTCCCGCCGAGACAGCCACTCCGATAGCCATAGTCATAGGAAGAACCTTTTTGGGAATGATTCCCGATGTCGCGTCCTCGACCTGCTTTTCAAGCACGCCGACCGCGGGCTCGGCATAGGTCATACAGAAGCCTATCATAATTCCGACGGGAATGACTATCCAAGAGTAAGACATATTTGCAAAGGTCTCACCAAGATAGCTTCCAACGGGCATAAATCCTACGTTTACTCCTACAAGGAAGAGCACCATGCCGACAAAGGTATAGCCTGCGCCTATGAATATCTGAATGAGCTCCTTTTTGTGAACTCTTACCGTAAACAGCTGATATATCAGGAAGAACGCAATAATGGGCAAAAGTCCCATAAGAACGTCCTTTATTATTGATGGCGCCGCCGACAAGAAGGAGAGCCCCATCTCTTGAGAATTGGAGAATTCGGGCATAGCGTGTGGCGTGTAGGAGATGTCCTTGAAGCCGCCCACAAGACCCATTATAAGTATTGAGATTATCGGGCCTATGGAGCACACTGCCATAAGACCGAAGCTGTTATCGTCGTCCGAGTTTTGCGAGGTTATGGCCGCGATACCTGCGCCGATAGACATTACGAAGGGAACAGACATAGCTCCCGTAGTAACTCCGCCGGCGTCGTACGCGATAGCGAGGAAGGTGGGGTCTATGATGTACGCGGTGATAGACAGGGCGAGGATAACACCGTATCCCACGATGAGTATGTATTTGAATTTGACGTTGAAGATTATTCTCATTACCGCGATAACGAGGAAAATGCCGAGTCCTGCTGCGACGGCGAGGATAAAGGTCATTTTTTGCTCTCCTGTGTAGCCCGCCAGAACGTGAAGGTCGGGCTCGGAGATAGTGATGAGAATACCTACTGTCAGGGCAATTATAGCGATTATCGGAATGTTGCGCGATTTTGTCAGGTTAGCACCTATATGTCCGCCTATGCGGGACATTGAAAGCTCCGCTCCAAGAGAGAAAAGTCCGAGTCCCACGGTAAGCAATACCGTGCCTATGATGAACGCGATAAACGTCTTGTTAGGCAAAGGACAAACGGTGAATGATAGAAACAATATTATAAGAGCTATGGGAAGCACAGACGCGCAAGCTTCTTTTATTTTTTCGATTATTGTCGCAAGACGGTTGTTTTTCATCTGTCCCTCCTTTTCCGCAAATTACTTCATTATAATTATATATCATTTGGCATTTGATTTGGTAGACTGTTTGAGAATGTGGAGTTAATATTTTGTGAATTGTATCTGATACGTGTTCAAATGCTATGCAAAGTTGGATAAAACACTTGACAATTATTGCTTTATATGATAAAATCTATAATTGGATTATAATTTATTATACGCGTGTATAATGGGAGGTCAAAATGAAGAATACAGAGAAAACAATGGACAAAATAGTAGCTCTTTGTAAGGGACGCGGATTTATCTTTGCGGGCTCGGAGATCTACGGAGGACTTGCTAACACTTGGGACTACGGTCCTCTCGGCGTTGAGCTCAAAAACAACGTCAAAAAGGCTTGGTGGAAGAAGTTTGTTCAGGAAAACAAATATAACGTCGGTCTTGACGCGGCTATACTTATGAATCCTCAGACTTGGGTAGCATCAGGTCACCTTGCGGGCTTTTCCGATCCTCTTATGGACTGCCGTGAGTGTCACGAGAGATTCCGCGCGGACAAGCTTATTGAGGACTATTGCGCAGAGAATGGATTTGAGCTTCAAAAGCCTATCGACGCGTTCACGCACGCCGAGATGAAGGCTTTTGTCGAGGAGCACAACATTCCTTGTCCTACCTGCAAAAAGCACAACTTTACCGATATCCGTCAGTTCAACCTGATGTTCAAGACCTTCCAGGGCGTTACTGAGGACGCGAAGAACACAGTATATCTTCGTCCCGAGACGGCTCAGGGAATATTCACCAACTTTGTAAACGTGCAGAGAACTACCAGAAAAAAGATGCCCTTCGGTATCGCGCAGATAGGTAAATCCTTCCGTAACGAGATAACTCCCGGTAACTTTATCTTCCGTGTCCGTGAGTTCGAGCAGATGGAGCTTGAGTTCTTCTGCAAGCCCGGAACTGACCTTGAATGGTTTGCTTATTGGAGAGAGTTCTGCCACAACTGGCTGCTCTCTATTGGTCTTAAGGACGAGAATATCCGTCTGCGTGACCATGATCCCGAGGAGCTTTGCTTCTATTCCAAGGCTACTACCGATTTTGAGTTCCTTTTCCCGTTTGGCTGGGGCGAGCTTTGGGGCGTTGCCGACAGAACCGATTACGACCTGACACAGCATCAGAACACCTCGGGCAAGGATCTCACCTATTTCGATCCCGAGACCAATGAGAGATACATTCCTTACGTAGTTGAGCCCTCTCTCGGAGTTGAGAGAACCGTGCTTTCCGTCCTTTGCGACGCATACGATGAGGAGGTCATCGACGCGGAGAAGAATGATGTCAGAACAGTTATGCATTTCCACCCCGCGATAGCTCCCGTTAAGGCGGCAGTGCTTCCTCTTTCCAAAAAGCTCTCCGACAAAGCTACAGAGATATACTGTGAGCTTTCCAAGTATTTCAATGTGGATTATGACGAGGCGGGCTCGATAGGTAAGAGATATCGCCGTCAGGACGAGATAGGTACTCCTATCTGTATCACGGTGGATTTTGACACCGTCGGCGACGATGAAAAAGCGGGCGACGGCTGTGTTACCGTACGTGACAGAGACACTATGGAGCAGGTACGTATTCCCGTGACCGAGCTTCGAGCTTATATTGAGAAGATAATCGAATTCTAATGCAGGATCACATTTTATTCGGAACGCTTTTAAACGCTCTCTTGGTTCTTGTGGGCTCGGCTATTGGTCTGTCCATAAGAGGCATTACCCACGGAAAAGACCTTGGAGAAAAGGGAAAACGCGTATCTGATGCCATATTTTCGGGACTTGGGCTTGGCGTTATTCTGGTTGGCGTTGGCGGCGCTATAAAGGGCGCGGTCAACGATCAGATAATGGCGGCTATCAAGGACGGAGAGGTGGAGTTTGCCGATATAAGCGGCGAAAACACGTTAGTTATCATTATTTCAATGGTGCTCGGCGTGCTTGTTGGAGAGCTTATTGACATTGATAAATGGGTAAATAAGCTCGGGGATAAGTTGGAGAGCGCTATGAAGGGCAGAGGCGGCAAGGTGTCGCAGGGCTTTGTCTCGGCATCACTGCTGTTCTGCGTGGGCTCTATGACCATCGTTGGAGCTATGAACAGCGGCATTTCGGGCGACCACACGCTTCTTGTGACTAAGAGCGTTATGGACCTTGTATCATCTGTGATATTCAGCTTGACTATGGGTGTCGGAGTGGCGTTTTCTGCTCTGTTCGTACTAGTCTATCAGGGTGCTATAACCCTTTTGGCAGCAGGATTTGGACAGTTTTTGTCCACGCAGGTCATTACCTGTATGACCTCGGTTGGATCCTTGCTTATAATCGCGCTCGGACTCAATATGCTTGGCGTCACCAAGCTCAAAATAATGAATTATATGCCGGCAATGCTCTTGCCGATAGGCCTTATACCACTGTGGAACCTTATATGGTAACACAAGAACGGGGCGGAAGGAGATCCTTCCGCCCCGTTCTGTTATCCAAAATTAACAGACAGCTAATATTAATTTAGAAATAGGTACTTGAGTTGTGTTAAGATTACTTAACTTCAACAGTTGCGCCTGCTTCTTCGAGAGCAGCCTTAAGCTTGTCAGCCTCTTCCTTGGAAACGCCTTCCTTAACAGGCTTGGGGCAACCCTCAACCATGTCCTTAGCTTCCTTAAGGCCGAGACCTGTGATCTCACGAACAGCCTTGATAACGTTGAGCTTCTTGTCGCCAAATCCGGTGAGGATTACGTCGAATTCAGTCTTCTCTTCAGCTGCGGGAGCTGCTGCGCCACCTGCTACTGCAACTACGCCTACGGGAGCTGCTGCGGATACGCCGAATTCTTCCTCAACTGCCTTTACGAGGTCAGCGAGCTCGAGAATTGTAAGTGTCTTAATTTCTTCAACAATATTTGTGATCTTTTCGGATGCCATTTTAAATTACCTCCTGAATGTGGAAATATAAATTATTTTTTAGTTTTATTTCGGTATCGGACCGATTATTCTGCAGCGGGTGCTTCTGCTTCAGCAGCAGGTGCCTCTGCGGGTGCTTCTTCTGCGCTTTCCTCTCCACCCTCGTTCTTCTTATCAACAACAGCTTGAATAGCGTAAGCGAAGTTGTAAAGAGGAGACTTGATAGAGCCGAGGAACTTTGCAAGAAGAACTTCCTTGGAAGGAATGGCAGCAAGGTTGTTTACGCCTGCCGCGTCGAGAATTTCACCGTCAACGTAACCTGCGAGAATATTGAAGGATTCGATCTTGTCAGCGTATTCCTTGATTATCTTTGCAGGAGCGACTGCATCGTTCTGGCTGATTGCAATAGCGGTCATACCGTTGAGATACTGCTTAATATCGCTGTATCCGCACATATCACAAGCTCTTCCTGTGAGAGTGTTCTTCATAACGACGTACTTAACTCCCGCCTCACGAAGAGCCTTACGGAGCTTTGTGTCGTTTTCAACGGTGATACCCTGATAATTAACGATAACGCCGGAAGCGCTCGTCTTTATCTGTTCTGCAAGGTCAGCAACTACTTGTTTCTTCTGTTCGAGTATTGCATTACTAGGCATTTGTGGTTTCACCTCCCGTAGTGAATTCTTTGAAATAAAAAATCTTTCTTCCCGAAAGCCGAGCTTCGCCGAGAAGAAAGATGACATGCGCCAAGATGCGCGGATATATCATTTTTTACTTCCTCGGCAGGGTGGCTTGCGCTTTTACGGGAACCTGCTGTCTTTGGATAAGAGCCTTTTGCGGCTCACTTGTGTATTATATCACTAAAAAAACTGTTTGTCAATACCTTTTTTAAAAAAAGTTGAAATAAAATTGATAGAATTTTCGATATGCTTAAAAAATCACTTGCGTTACACAAAAATGCGTCCGCAAGTGATTTTATATGTTTTAAATTGTTTCGGAGGATCTATTATTATTCTTCAACAGTTTCCTCGACGTCATAATCGCCGTTGGCAGCTGCTGTGACAATTGATCCAAGCTCCTCTGCGAGTTGCTTTGCAACGTCCTTGTTTACGCTTACCTTAACGTTGATAACGTTGCTGCGGTCAGCCTTTCTCAAGAAAGAGAAGAGACCTCTGGTCAAAGAGTTACCGGATTTTGTGGAGAAGTTTAGAACGTGAGTTACGTAAGACTCGGAGTCAATCGAGCAAGTGAGAGTGTAGTCTTTTTTGCGTGCATAAACAATGAAGCAAAGTGCTGCGATCGCGCCGAAAACAATCAATCCTATGATCTTAGCCGCGCCACCCTCTGATGCGAAAAGGGTTATCAATGCAACAAGAGCAAAAATAACACCGAGAACTATAAGAATAGGGTAGGACTTCATTCCATAGAAGGTGTTTACGTACTTAGCGGATTTGATGGGCATTTCGCTTGTGGAGATGCGCTCCGATCCCTTACCTACAGATGTCTCCTGGTGAATGATACGTCTGTTGGTTACGATGAGAGTCCTGTGTGCACCGGAGGATTTTCCGATACCCTTAACATCTACTGTTCCGTACTCATAGTTTCTTATGAGCTTTTCGCCGTTGGCTAATTTGACTGACATATTAATGTCCTCCTTGAAGTTAGTTGATCACTTTGATTAATTATTCCAAAATAGGATATTATAATTATATCACTTGCGTGTAATTATGTCAAGGGCATTAAAATAAAATATCAAAAAAGTTGCCTTTAGGGATATAATTTATACAAATAAAACCCGCAGTTTGCCGAGCAGCAAATTACGGGTTTTGGAGATTTTATCAGAATTTGTTGTTTTTTATTATGTTTTCTGCGAGCTTGACGAGTCTCTCTCTTATCCAGAAGGGCTCGACTATTTTGAAGTCTGAACGCAGAGTGATGAGCACACTCAAAAATTGCTCTACGTTATGGAACTCGCAAACGTATTTGTTGCGCGGCTCTTTGGATATTATGAAATTTTTGAGGGAGAGAACGGACAGCTTGTCTGGTATCTCCACGGTTGCGGTATAGGGTATCTGCATCTGCACAAAGGTGTTTTCGGCTTGCAGAGACGCGCCTGCCATGCTATCGGCGAGCTCGGTCAGTGAGTCGTCGTTGTCGCTCGACATAACGAGTGGCAGGGAATATTGCTCGGAGTAATAATATCCCTTGTGCTCTATACTGTATTCAAGGGGCGCACCGAGCTTTTTCTTGAGATAGTCCACGTCACGCTGTGCCTGACGGTGAGATATATTGAATCTTTCGGCAAGCCTCATGGCGTTCGGATAGTACATGTTGGCAACCTTTTTGTGAAGCCACTGTATTCTGGTGTTGGCGGAATTGGAAGAGCTGCTTTTCATGATCTGAAACAATTCCTTTCATTTATATTATATATAGAATATATCAGAGCTTATTCTGCTGAGGCGCTCTTGAGTGAGAGATAGGCACAGAGAGAATTACACAGAAAATATATTGAGTATGCAAGATAACTTTTGTCAAATACCTTGTTGCCCGAGGCGAATGTATAGACTATAACACAGCCGGTAAGCAGACACATGGACAGTGATAGTGTCTTTGAGAATACAAACATGCGCGCTCGGCATCCATATAATATGCCACGCATATCCGTCAGCGCTTCAAGCATTAGCGCCGCGGCGGCGAACTGTACGAGCAGCTTGAATGGGCAGTTGATCTCTATTGACCGTTCTACGTACAAGGACACTATAATGAATATTAAAAACAGCACCTGCGCGTATCCGCAGATTATCTTGACGGTGTCGGGAAGCTTGAATGCTTTAGACATGCACCCGATGGCGGACAGGACACAAATTGTCGCAACTCCGACTCTGAGTCCGAGAGCCGTATTACTTGCGGCGGACACTATAGAGCATATTATGAGTGCTATGGCAGGGCAAAGATTCAAAAATCTCAAAGCCGAGGATTTAACGTTATCTGTGACAAGCGTGGTGCGTTTGAACGCGAAAAACGCAGACAAGGCAAATGCTACCATAAGGGCGAGGGCAACGTACAAGCATGTAGCGAGAGCGTGGTTTTCAAAATATCTTGATCTCGCCTCGGACGAGGGAACAGAAGCTAAAACTCCTATGAAAGCCAGAATGACGGCTATTGCCGCCGATGCTACGGTGTATATTTTTAGCTTTTTTTTATCTGTGCTTATATTGTTCTCGACGCTATTCATTTTGATTATATTCTCCTGTGTTGCTTTATAAAGGCTTGACATGCACCTTTTTAATGCTTCTTAACTACATTATATAACGAAATTGTTAACTTGAAATAGACAAATTAAATAATTTTGCTCAAAAAATCGTAAAAAAGCTATTTTTGCACCTCTTTTTTCTCGTCTATTAATATAAAGTGCGATTTGGCACGCATTTATATATAATAAAAGGAAGAAAATTTGATGGAGGAGGGAGTGATGCGGCTTGCTTTTGTGCAATATGCACAAAAGCAACGTAAAAATTTGTGTAAAAATCTACAACAGAAATTTTAATCATTTTATTGACAAAAAGGTAAAAATAAAGTATAATGGTAGAGCTTGATATGCGATGAAGCGAGAGGTTGCTTTCAGGGGACGCTCTGAAAGGTAATTTTCGTGGAGTATGTCCGTATGAATCGGGCGACGTAGCCTTTCATACACACACTGGGCAACATGCGGCATAGTGGTGCTTGAGTGTTAAAATCCTTTACAACTATTCGGAATTTGTCTGTCAGATGCTGATGCAGGCAAAGTCCGTATTTTAATGTAAGGTGATAGAAACACACGGCACGGTGTACGAAAGAACGCCCCACTTTTAAAGGCTTTTGCGGTTTTCGCGAAAGTGAACATCTGAAAGGAGGCACACAAAGATGGCAGTAAATGAAAAGATCAGAGTTCGTCTTAAGAGCTACGATCACACTCTTATCGACACAGCAGCTGAGAAGATTGTGACTGTTGCTAAGGCAAACGGCTCAGAGGTTTCCGGTCCCATACCGCTCCCCACAGAGAGAGAGATAGTTACTATTCTCCGCGCGGTACACAAGTA
>CAJGCF010000042.1 GCA_904501865.1 uncultured Clostridia bacterium | reverse complement strand
ATCGCTACGCGCCGCCGCAGGCGCATAGTCGCTTTCTTCGCTTCGCAGGCTTGCTTGAAATCTCCTTGCTTTGTGCGGTATCACTTCGCAAAAACGATACTCAATCGTTTTTGCTCGTTCACCCAACGAGCTACCAAGCTGCTCTACCCCGCGATATTTAATTTCGGCTTAGGGATTCTCCCCCCATTTCATAACCCTCCGGGTTATCGCTACGCGCCGCCGCAGGCGCATAGTCGCTTTCTTCGCTTCGCAGGCTTGCTTGAAATCTCCTTGCTTTGTGCGGTATCACTTCGCAAAAACGATACTCAATCGTTTTTGCTCGTTCACCCGACGAGCTATCAAGCTGCTCTACCCCGCGATATTTAATTTCGGCTTTGGAATCTCTCTACTCGCCTTGTGCGCCATTCAGCGCCCCATGTGCCACCATTGGTGCCGGTGACCGGTCTCGAACCGGTACGATACTCTCGTATCACGGGATTTTAAGTCCCGGGCGTCTGCCAATTCCGCCACACCGGCATACTTTGACGACTGCTCGAGTTATCCCTGATTGGCTCGCAAAAATTATTATAACACAAATCATCTGCTTTGTCAACACATTTTTAAAAAAATATTTGAGCTTTTCTTCCCTTTTATTCGACAAGCGCCTATAAAAAATGCAAAATTTGCTTGACATCTCAAATACAGAGCAAAAAAACAAGGACAAGAACCCACGATAATTTCCAAAACTTTTCTCCCCGTTATTGCATTTTTTTAAAAGATATGGTATACTGAAAATTAGAATAAATAATAATATTTTTATTCCCGAAGACCGAAAATACCCTTTTTAATGGAGACCGGCGTGAAAGTGGATTCCTTCTTATAGGTAAATCTACCGCTAGGATGAAGGTGGGCTCCACTACTCGCCTGTGGCGTAATTCACGCACGAATTTTGCCTCTCGGCAAAATTCATCAACAATATTTTTGCCGCCGCAAGCGGCGGAATGGAGACTATTATGAAGCTTAATTACAAACGCACTATCCTTGTCGGAATGGCGTTCTTTCTCATCACTGCCTTCTGGCAGGCGTACGATGCGATAATTCCGCTCATTCTGACCAATCACTTCGGACTTCCTCAGACCGCATCGGGTGCGATAATGTCCATCGACAACGTGCTTGCGGTATTTATGCTTCCTCTGTTCGGAGCACTATCCGACAAAGTAAACACCAAATTCGGAAAGCGCACTCCATTTATATTTTTTGGCACTATTGCGGCTGTGATTGCGTTCGTCGCGCTTACCTTTATCGACAACTATCAGCTTGCCGAGGTGGTAGCGGCAGGTATCCCCGAAATACAGCAGGGCACTATGACAGACGAGGCATACTCCGAGCTTGTGCGAAAGCTGGCGGTGGAGATAACTATTGAAAATCCCCTTCCCCTTATTGGATTTATAGCTACACTTCTTGTGGCTCTCATAGCTATGGCAACATTCCGCTCACCCGCGGTGGCACTTATGCCTGACGTTACAGTCAAGCCCCTACGCTCAAAGGGTAACGCTATCATTAACCTTACGGGAACGGCGGGCGGAATCCTCGTGCTTGTGCTTGGAATGATATTCGCGACATCGAAAAACCGCTATATGCAGTACACGGGCTACGTCATCGCCGTAGTTGCTATAATGCTTGTCGGCTTTATCATTTTCCTCCTCACAGTCAAGGAAAAGAAGTGGGCAGAGGAGATGGAGGCTGAATCTCAAAGACTCGGCATTGACGTGCTTCCCGACTCCGACGGAGGCAGCACGGACAAGCGCAAGCTCTCAAAGCCCGAGCTTCGCTCACTCTTGCTCATTCTCGCGTCGGTCGCGCTTTGGTATATCGGCTACAACTCCATAACCAGCAAATATTCGGTCTACGCCACCAACGTGCTGGGCTTTGACTTCAACCTTACGCTCATCATAGCGCAGGCGGCGGCGATAGTCTCCTACATTCCCGTGGGTATCATATCCTCGAAATTCGGAAGAAGAAAAACTATACTCGCAGGCGTTCTCATGCTCGCGGCGGCGTTCTTTGTGGGTAATTTCGTTACCTCGTCGACTCCCGAGATAGTTATGTATCCCGTATTTATTCTTGCGGGAATAGGCTGGGCTACCATTAACGTAAACTCCTTCCCGATGGTCGTTGAGCTTGCCCGCGGGGGCGACGTTGGAAAATACACGGGATATTATTACACCGCGTCAATGGCGGCGCAGATAGTGGCTCCCATACTCTCGGGACTGCTTTATGACCTTATTGATATGCGCTACGTGTTCTTCGCGTTCGGTACGGTATTCGTAATGTTCTCGTTCGTGACCATGCTCTTTGTCAAGCACGGAGACTCCAAGCCCGAAGAAAACAAGAGCCTTATTGAGAGCCTCGACGTAGACGACTGATATGATTGAATTTGTTATTGCAGCCTGCGCAGTCATATCACTGCTTGTGATATTGGCGCTCATATATCTTTTGGTGCTGGTGCGTCCGCGCGCAAAAACACCGACCGACACCTCTCTGCTCTGCTCATACGCCCACCGCGGACTTCACGGCAACGGCGTCCCCGAAAACTCACTTAAGGCATTCAGACTTGCGGCAGAAGCGGGATTTGGCATAGAACTTGACGTCCAGCTCTCGCGCGACGGCGAGGTAATGGTCTTTCACGACTACACCCTTGTCCGTATGACAGGAGTGGATAAAAAGCTCTGCGAACTTGACGCCGACGAGCTTTGCAAATTGCGTCTTGGCGATACGGAGCAGACGGTACCCGACTTCCGCGAGGTGCTCTCGCTTATCGACGGCAGGGTGCCCGTGCTGGTCGAGCTCAAGGGCGAGAGCCTTGATTCATCGCTCTGCCCAAAGGTCGCAGAGATACTTAGAGAATACACGGGCAGCTATTGTATTGAGTCCTTCAATCCTATGCTTATAAAGGATATCAAAAAGCACCTGCCCGACGCTTATTGCGGACTGCTCTACACCAACGTGTGCCGAGACAAGAAAAAGAGCTCCGCGCTCAATATAGCGCTCACCTGTATGGCGCTGAATTTTTTGTGCAAGCCAAATTTCATAGCCTACAACGAGCTTGACAGACACTCCCTGCCCGTGCGCCTGACCACAAGGCTATACCGCGCGCCGAGATTCGTCTGGACAACGAGAGGACAGGAGAGCATAGACACCGCGCTCTCGCTCGGAGAGCACCCGATATTTGAGAGGCAGTAAAAGCTTAAAAGGGACGAGGATATACCTCGCCCTTTTTTGCGTTCGAGCCGTACCTGATAATAGCCTATATTTTCTTGAATTGTTTGAAAATCGCTCTTGATTTATACCTCAATATAGTGTATAATGTACTATGAAGAGATGTTTTTGAGGTGAAAAATGATAAATATTGACGAATTCATGAAAAAAAGTGAATTTCTGGTGTGCGTGGACAGCGACGGCTGTGCTATGGATACTATGAACATCAAGCACTTTCACTGCTTCGGTCCGTGCATGGTGGACGAGTGGGAGCTTGAGCCGTGGCGAAATGAGATACTCGCGCGTTGGAACGATATCAACCTATTCACTATGACGCGCGGCGTCAATCGCTTCAAGGGACTTGCTATGATACTTGGCGAGATATCCGAGAAATACCGCGCTATCGAGGGCGTGGACAAGCTCATCGAGTGGGCGGAAAGCTCACGTGAGCTTTCAAACTCCTCGCTCGAGGCGGCTATATCCCGAAACCCCGACGCAGTTACGCTTAAAAAAGCGCTTTCGTGGAGCATTGCGGTCAACGCCGCGATAAAAAAGCTCCCCGAGTCCGAGATAAAGCCCTTCCCGTTGGCTCGTGAGGGCTTGGAGCTTGCTCACGGCAAGGCGGACGTCGCCATAGTGTCAAGCGCCAATCTCGACGCAGTGCTGGAGGAATGGGAAAAGCACTCGCTTCTGCCTCACACCGACATAGTAATGGCGCAGAACGCGGGAAGCAAGGCGGCGTGTATCTCGGCTCTGCTTAAAAAGGGATACGACAGAGCCAACGTGCTCATGTGCGGAGACGCTCCCGGTGACCTTGCCGCCGCCGAAAAGAACGGCGTGCTCTTCTTCCCTATCCTCGTGGGCAAGGAAAGAGAGAGCTGGCAGGAGCTTATGGACAGTGCGCTCGACGCGCTTGTCAGCCACAGCTATGCGGGCGAATATCAAGAAAGAAAAAAAGCCGAGTTTTACAAAAACCTCGGTCAATAATATAAAAAAACAAATTGAATGGAGAATATAAAAAATGGTTGAACTTAAGAAAAAACCCTATTGTCTGTCCGACGAGGACATAGCTTGGGTGGAAAGCACTATCAAGGGTATGACCGACGAGGAGAAGGTAGGTCAGCTCTTTTTCCAGCTCACTGCCGGAATAGACGAGGCATATCTTCGCGAGCTTATGGAAAAATATCATCTTGGCGGCTGTCGGTATAACAATATGCCCGGTCAGGTAGTCAAGATGCAGAACTCCACGCTCCAGAAGTACGCCAAGGTGCCCGTATTTATCGCCTGCAATACAGAGACGGGTGGAAATGGCGCTTGCTCTGACGGTACGTACATCGCGAGCGGCATCAAGATAGCCGCTACGGATAATGCCGAGTACGCCAAGGCGCTTGGTAAATACTCCAACGAGGAGGCGGCGTCTATCGGCTGCAATATGGCTTTTGCTCCCATATGCGATATACACTACAACTGGGAGAACACTGAGATAGTTACCCGTGCGTTCGGTAACGACGCCCGTCGCATAGCTAAGATGAGTCTGGCTTATATGCAGGGCGCTCACGAGACAGGCGTGGCTTGCGCGGCAAAGCACTTCCCCGGCAACGGTCAGGATTTCCGTGACGCTCATCTCTCCAACAATCTCAACAGCTTTGGTGAGAAGGAATGGCTAGAGACGTATGGTTACGTCTATAAAACACTTATAGATGAAGGACTTGACGCTATAATGGGCGGTCATATAATGATGCGCGAGTATATGCGCGAGATAAAGCCCGACATCAAGGACGACGAGCTTCTCCCCGCTACTCTTTGCCCCGAAATAATGACAGGACTTCTGCGCGACAAGCTCGGCTTTAACGGAATGGTAGTGACAGACGCGTCTCATATGGTAGGAATGACCAACCGTATGACCAGACGCGAGATGCTCCCGGCGGCTATCAACGCGGGCTGCGATATGTTCCTGTTCTTCAACGATCCCGACGAGGACTTCGCCACTATGCTTGAGGCATACAAGAGCGGTGTCATCAGCGAGGAGAGAATGACCGAGGCACTCACGCGCATCCTCGGACTCAAGGCTCATATGGGACTTAACAAGTGCGTCAATATTGATATGACGGCTCCCGTCGTGCTCGGCAAGGAGGAGGCAAAGGCGGCAGAGGCGGCTATAAGCCGTGACGCTATCACGCTCGTCAAATACAAGGACGAGGGCGTGCTCCCCATAACTCCCGAAAAATATAAGAGAATAATGATAGTTCACATCAAGGGTGCGGCAGGCCCTATGGATGACCTCATCAAAGCCGTAATGGGTGGCGCGGGCGCGAAAAAGACTCCCGCGGAGGACCTTCGCGATAGACTCATCGAGAAGGGCTTTGACGCGTTCATATATGAAGGCCCTATCGAGAAGATGAAAAAGCAGATAGCCGCAGGAGAAAAGCCCAGCATCAACCTCTACTTTGCGGGCAAGAACGCCATATCCGACTTTGTTGCGGGACAGGACCTTGTCATCACGCTCTGCGACGTAGCAAACGGCAGACCCTCCTTTGGCTTCTCCAAGGGCGGCGGAGAGATACCGTGGTACGTCTTTGAGCTTCCCGTCGTGGCTATCAGCGTCAACGCCCCCACGATGCTCGCCGACATTCCTCAGGTGCGCACCTACATCAACGCGTATGACTCCAAGCCCTCCACTATGGACGCGCTTGTCGAGAACCTTTTGAGCGGTCCCGAGGCATTCCGCGGCAAAGACCCCATTGACAGTTTCTGCGGTCTTTGGGACGCAAGAATCTAATAATAACAAAAGACGGATACCTAAACGGTGTCCGTCTTTTTTCACTTTATTCTTGGGGCTCTGCCTTCTTGTTCTTCTTGGCTTTTGCGCTCTTTGCCGCGTCGGCGACGAGCTTTGAGAGCGCGATTATTGCGATAACGTTAGGTATGACCATAAGGTAATTGAACATATCGGTAAGCTCCCAGACAAGATCGTTTGAGAGGCAAGAGCCGAGGAAAATAAACGCGATAGAAACTATCGAATAAACTATCGACGCCTTTTTTCCGAAAAGATAGGTAAAGTTTATCTTTCCAAAGAGGTTCCAACCGATTATAGTCGAGAACGCAAAGAAGAAAAGGCATATCGCAACGACTATTCCTCCGACCTGCTCGCCAAACACGCTTCCAAAGGCTATCTGTGCCATATTGCTCTTGCTAACTCCCTCTGCCGAGCCGCCCGACAGTATTCCACCTCCCGCGTAAAGCGTTGAGATGACGGTAAGCGCGGTGAGTGTGAGTACCACAAACGTATCTATAAACACGCCTATCATTGCGGCAACGCCCTGGTCGTGAGGCTTCTCGACCTTAGCAAGCGCGTGAGCGTGAGGAGTCGAGCCCATACCCGCCTCGTTGGAAAAGAGTCCGCGCTTAGCGCCCTGGCTTATCGCCGCCTTAAGCGCCGCTCCCAAGCCTCCGCCTATTATCGCTTGAGGCTGAAATGCGTATTTGAATATCATTCCTAAGGTCTCGGGGATATACTGTATTCTCACTACTATGATAGCAAGGCACGCCACGATATAGAAGAAAGCCATAAAAGGAACAAGCTTCTCCGTGACTGAGGCTATGCGGTTGACTCCGCCGACAAAAATTATCGAGGAGAGAACGGCGACCACGATACCAATTATCCAAGGCTGTATTCCCGTTGCATTGAAGGTTGCCTCACCTATCGAGTTAGACTGCACCATAGCGCCCATAAATCCAAGTGCGAGGGTAGCGGCGATCGCAAAGAATCCCGCCAATATTTTTCCGAATCTGCCCTTGAACGCCTCTTTTATGTAGTACACGGGACCGCCGCTGGCGTTTCCGTCCTCGTCAACGGCTCGTGTCTTTTGTGCCAACACCGCCTCCGCATAGATCGTAGCCATTCCGAGAAAAGCTATTATCCACATCCAGAATATAGCACCGGGGCCGCCTATGAGTATAGCGCCGCACGCGCCTACGATATTACCCGTTCCGACCTGCGCCGCGATAGCGGTAGCCAATGCCTGAAACGAGCTGAGTCCGTTCTTCTGCTTACCTCCGCGCAGAGAAAACTGCCCGAAGACCTTTTTCATTCCCTCACCGAAGCAACGTATCTGCACAAACCGTGTTCTTACAGTGAAAAATATACCCGTTGCGATAAGCAATACCACAAGGATATAGTCGGCGGTGTACGAGTTGATAGTCTGGACTATCTTTAAGAGTGTGTCCATAGGTTCTCCTTTTTAATGACGCTGAAAACAAAAAAGCTGCCGAATGCGACAACTCCGAAAAACAGAAAAAAGACATTACAAAATTATCCTCTATCCTTTTGCCTGAGAGATTCAGCTTTCGCCTTGCACCTTCGGCACCCGCTCTTGTCGGGATTCTCCAGAGTTTTCTCCGCTATCGGTTTTATCCAACAGTATCATCGAATATTATTGATTTCTATCATTGTAGCACACAAGATACGGATAGTCAATAGGTTTTTTCAAAAAAATAAATTTTTTCTCGCCCGCAAATTCTTAAATTTTCTTAAAAAAGTCTTTGATTTGTTGTTATTATAAGTAAAATATTGTATAATGTTGGAGTATTTGAAAAAACTTACCTTGGAGGATATATGAACACTCTTTTGGAGCTTATAAAAAACTTTTTTACGCATAAGGATTTTCTGCCACCCGCAAACGAGCTTGCGGGCACGATATTCACTCCCCTGCATCTTGTATTTGCCGCAATACTTCTGGCGGTCATAATAGTTGTCGGCATAAAGCTGTCAAAGCAGAGCGAGAAGACTATCCGCATATGCTTTACGGTCATCTGGATAACGCTTGTCTGTCTTGAAGCGACAAAGATAATCTGGGAATCCCTCTCTGGCTCGGAGATAGGCTTTGAGGCGGGCGGAATACTGCCCCTCTATCCCTGCTCCATATTTATGTACGCTATGCCCTTCGCCATATTCGGTCACGGCAAGGTGAGATATATGGGGTGCGGATACGTCTGCTCTCTGGGACTTCTGGGCGGAGCTATCAATTTCTTCTACCCCGCAAACGTACTCAACAACTATTCCTGCATATCCTTTGCGGGCTTCCACACCTTTCTTTACCACGGAGCCATCGTGTTCTGCGCTCTGGTGATGCTCGCGTCGGGATATCACTCCTACAAGAAAGCCGAAACGCCCTTTGACCTGCTCCTGCCCGCAATTCCCGCTTTGTGCGTATCGATAGTGGCAAACGCGGTCAATTTCTCCCCAATAGGCTCGGATTATATGTTCTTTAAGCTCAATTCCTTCTTTTTCGCGCCCATCGGCGCCGCGACACCCGATATAGTCTCGGTAATTCTGGTATATCTTATATACCTGCTCATACACGCTCTCCCCTACCTGCCCTGCTATTTCAAGAACAGAAAGAATAATAAAAGGGGCTGGCTCATTTAGATGCAGAAGGCGTGGTTTGGTTCTCGTAGGCGTACATGGGTACGCCAGAGAGCCAAAACGCGGCTAAAAAGCCACATATAATGGGGAAATCCGCCGAAAAAATCGGCGGATTTCGACATTTGAAAGACAAAAACTATATTTTTAAGTTGTTTTTTTGTCCTTGCCTGTAAAAGTGGCTTTTGTTCTGCGCTAAATAAAGTAGCCCCTTTCACTTTAAATATTTAAAGCAGCTCGCAAATAAGCTTCTCTCTTGATTTGGGGGAAAGATATGCGGGGGGAACGTCAAGAACGGTCTTGCAGCCTCTCTGTCCCTCGCCGTACATTCTTGCCGCCGCGCGAGCGTAAGCAACTATCACGGACGCGGTAAACTCGGGGTTTGAGTCAAGCCTCAGGCTGTACTCTATAACGTGACTGTTCTCGCGCTCAAAGCCCGTTTTGCCGCTTCTGATGACGAATCCTCCGTGAGGTATTCCGCCGTGGTCGCGCATAAGCTCCTCTGCGCTGATGAAATGCACCGTGGTGTCGTAGTCTGCAAAATAGTTGGGCATCTCCTTTATCTCGCGCTCGATGCGAGACTTATCCGCACCCTCTGCCGCCACAACGAAGCACTCTCTCTTATGCTTTTGCCTTGTCGAGAGCTCGGGCGCCTCGCCGCATCTCACGGCGTCAAGCGCATCCTTTACGGGAATGGTGTACTGCTTTGCGTCAAGTACGCCGTCTATACGTCGCACCGCGTCGGAGTGTCCCTGGCTTACTCCGCGTCCCCAGAAGGTGTAATCCTTGCCGTCGGGCAGAATAGCTCCCGCGTAAAGACGGTTGAGCGAGAACATACCTGGGTCCCAACCGCATGAGATGATAGCCAGATGTCCGCCCTCTCTCGCCGCCGCGTCCACCGCCGCGAGATGCTCGGGTATACGCGCGTGAGTGTCAAAGCTGTCTATAACGCAAAAGTTCTTTGCAAGCGCGGGGGTCTGCACGGGAAGGTCAGTAGCGCTTCCTCCGCAGAGTATCATAACGTCTATCTTATCCTTGAAGCTATCAACGTCTGCCGCGCGGCACACGGGAACACCTGCGGTCCTTATCTTGAGCGTATCGGGGTCTCTGCGAGTAAACACGGCGCAAAGCTCCATGTCCTCATTCTGCGCGAGAGCCGACTCTATTCCACGGCCAAGATTGCCGTAGCCGAAAATACCTACCTTTATGCTCATATTGATCTCCGTTCCGCCGCCCGCGGCGGCACAAATATTGTTGATGAATTTTGCCCTCGGCAAAATTCGCGCGTGAAAAAGATCACCTCACTGTTAGGTGAAAGTAACTTTCACGCTGATCTCCCTATCGGGTGTGGTTATTCTACGGAAAAGATTATAGCACATTTTGCACCTTATTTCAAGAGCCGCACAAAATTTTTCGCCCCCGCACACGCTTTTTTTGATAAAAAAAAGGGTGGGCGAGTTCTTGCGAGGCAAAATAAATTGACAAACAGATAAAAATATGTTATACTTAATGTGTATTTTGTCACAAAAACAAAAATCCTCAAAAAGCTTGCAGAACGGAGTAGATATGTCATTTATTTCATTTAAAAACAAAAAAAATAAGCTTGCAGACAAGAAGCTACCTCCGCACAGTGCTTGGGGACATTACACCAAAAAGCAAGGAACCCGCATAGGTCGCAGTGCCAATGCGGACGTAGACAGCGCGGAAGCACCGCTCGTGACCGTCTCGGACGTATCCCTCTCCTACGAGGGCAGAAACGTAATCGAGGGACTTTCCTTTGACGTCTGCCGCGGCGACTATCTCTGCGTCATAGGCGAGAACGGCTCGGGAAAATCCACTCTTATGAGTGCTATTCTCGGACTTAAAAAGGTGAGCGGCGGCAAGATAAGCATGAACGGACTCTCGCGCGGAGAGATAGGCGTTCTTCCACAACAAAGTCAGGTGCAGAAGGATTTTCCCGCGCTTGTCGAGGAGGTAGTCATCACGGGCTGCCTCGGACGTAGCACCAAGGGTCCCTTTATGACAAAAGACGCGCGCAAAATTGCCTTTGCGAGTATGGAAAAGCTTGGAATAACCTCTATTGCCAAAAGACCTTACCGAGAGCTCTCGGGCGGTCAGCAGCAGAGAGTAATGATAGCCCGTGCCCTCTGCGCCGCGGAAAAAATGCTTGTTCTCGATGAGCCCGTCACGGGCCTCGACCCTAAATCCACCGCCGATATATATTCCCTGATATCCCACCTCAACAGAGCGGAAAAAATGACTATCGTTATGGTAACGCACGACGTCGCCTCGGCTCTGCGATACTCTACACACATACTTCGCATAAATAAGGACTCCGTATTCTTCGGCTCGACCGAGGAATATAAAACCCTGCCCGAAGCGTCGGCTTATCTTGACCGAGAGAAAGATGACTCCGATGCTGATATCCCATACGGCGAGGGCGGATTCAGATATAAGGGGGGGATCACGTGAGCGCACTTGCCCTTACTCTCTCGGAAAGGGCGGCAAAGCTTGTCCTGTATCTGCGCTATCCCTTTGTGCAGAACGCGCTAATCGTCTCGGCACTCGTGGCGCTCTCGGCGGCTCTGCTCGGAGTTTTCCTCACGTTGAAGCGCTTTTCCGCCATAGGCGACGGACTTTCACACGTGGCGTTCGGCGCGGCGGCGATAGCGGCGGTATTTGATATATTCGACCTGAGCTTTACCCTGCCCGTCACTATAATAGCCGCGGTCATCATACTCAATGCGGGCTCGGGACGGCGTACTATGGGTGATGCCGCGATAGCTATGCTCTCCACAGGTGCGCTTGCCGTAGGATATACGGTTCTCAACCTCTTTGGCGGCTCGGCGAATCTCGGTGGAGACGTCTGCTCAGCGCTTTTCGGCTCGGCGGCAATGCTCACGCTCACAAAAAGCGACGTCATGCTCGCGCTCGGAGTGACGGCGGCGCTTGTCATACTGATAATCATATTTTACTATAAGCTTTTGTCGGTCACCTTCGACGAGAGCTTCTCAAAGGCAACGGGCACTCGCACGGGCGCGTATAACCTCGCGATAGCCATAGTCTGCGCCACTGTCATAGTAATGGGAATGAAGCTGGCGGGAGCCCTGCTCATCTCGGCGCTCATCGTGTTCCCCGCGCTTTCGGCTATGCGACTGTTCAAGGGATTTGCCTCGGTGCTGGTCACGTCGGGCATAATAGCAGTCGTGGGAGCCACGCTTGGAGTGCTCGTATCCATACTGCTCGAAACACCCGTCGGAGCCACCATAGCGGCAGTCGACGTGGTAGCTTACGGATTGTGTTGTCTTGTCAGAAAATAATTGAATTTTAAGAACATTTAATAATTAAAATCACCCGCTTGTGTAGTGAACCCCATTTAGTTCACCTTACATGCGGGTGTTTTTGATTTATCCAAGCAAAACGTCAGTCACGAGCATCACACAAAAGCCTACGAGCAAGGCGTAGGTCGCACCGCGCTCGTGTCCGTGAGCGTGCGTTTCGGGTATCATCTCGTCGCTGATAACGTATAGCATCGTACCTCCCGCAAAGGCAAGCGCGAACGGCAGTATAGCCGAGGCTACGTTGACCGCGAGATATCCGAGCAGAGTGCCCACGACCTCGACAAGTCCCGTTGCCATAGCCAGAAGAAAGGTCCTGCGCGGCTTAACTCCCGCCGCGAGCATAGGCCCGATTATGACCATTCCCTCGGGTATATTCTGCAGAGCTATACCGCCCGCGATAATGAGTGCCTGCGAGGTGTCTCCCGAGCCAAAGCCCACGCCCGCCGCGATACCCTCGGGCAGATTGTGTATGGCGATAGCCGTTACGAACAAAAGCACTCGGCTGAGGTTTGCGTTGTTGTGCGCCTCAATATCGGGTCCCATAAGCTTGTGCAAGTGAGGCACGAGCTTGTCTATGAGATTGAGACAGAGAGCTCCCGCAAAAATTCCCGCGACAGTTATGATAAACCCGAAATTCCCACCGTACTCAAGCGACGGAATAATAAGTCCGAGCACCGCCGCGGCAAGCATAACGCCTGCGGCAAATGACAAAACTATGTCAGAAAACGTATGAGATATTTTTTTGAATATAAATCCTATGACCGCTCCTATGACGGTCGCGCCGCCAACTCCTAGCGCAGTCAGTAAAACCAGCTCCATAAGCTCTCCTTTCATGGCAATTACCATCACTGTAATTATTTTATCACGACATTCAAAAAATTTCAATAGCCTATGCAGAAAAAAGTAACGGGAGGCTCACACGCCACCCGTCACTTACGCTTATTTGCTGTTGATACAAGAATAAACTACCTCCTGTCCGTCAGGAGCGTTGTCGTCGGCTGCAGGGACGTCCTCCTCACGACCGAGCGACTTGCGAGAATACTTTTTTATTATAGCGCGTATTGCGTAATATGCCATATATACGACAAAGCACGTGCCAAACACACAGAACACCACCACAGGCGGCATTATCTCGTCCGTAAGGAACGGGAAGATACTCTCATTTATAAAAAACCAGTTCTCGTTGTCATATATCGCGTTGCCAAACGCCGCCCACGCCATTATAACGAATATAGCGCATAGCTCTTTCCATATTTTGCGGATATCCAGCTCCACAACTCCGAGCGCAAGATTCAGAAATCCCCAGCAGAAAAGAACGCCGTGATACATAAAGGTCTGGAATATTACGTAGCTGAATGGCGGCTGCCCTCCGAGCGCAGAGCCGGGATAGCACATCCACATAAGAGATGACGCTATGGCAAATGACACCACTACAGTCTTTATGCGCTTAAATTTCTCATTGAACTGTGCGAATGGCACGAACACACCCGTCAGAGTACATATATGAAAAGGAAGCTTGTCATAGCTGATACCGTTGTAGCTGTCTGATAGCGGCATAATAAAGAAATCCGCTATATAAAACCCTATGACAACATACGCCATAGCTCTCAACAGCTTTTGCTTTGAGCTATCACTCTTACTTTTGAATAAAAGCGCCAAAAGAACGCTTCCTCCGAAAATTACAAAAAGATATAAAAAGTGCCAGACGTCAAACAGACCGATAGCAAGCTCGGAATTGTTCTCACTGAACAAATAAGTAACAAAATCTTTCATTTAGTCCTTGTCTCCGTAAAGTTGATATATAAATGATATCACTTTTCCCCGCCCTTGTCAAAGACTTGAGTGCATAATTAAGAAAATTTAAGAAAGAGACAGAAAAATTCTCAAATTAAACTCATCTGCGCCGCAAGAGAGGGATTCGAACCTTTACCTGACCGCAGGTCAGGTGATCGAGTCCGAGCGACTCTCTCTCTCCGCCAACGCAAAAAGCACACCTTTTAACTCATCTGCGCCGCAAGAACGGGATTCGAACCTTTACCTGACCGCAGGTCAGGTGATCGAGTCCGAGCGACTCTCTCTCTCCGCCAACGCAAAAAGCACACCTTT
>CAJGCF010000041.1 GCA_904501865.1 uncultured Clostridia bacterium | reverse complement strand
TACGAGCCTGCGGAGGCTAACCCCGATAAATATCACGGCATACCTTCCAGTGAGAAGCCTTTGACGAAATCAAGCTATTCCTTGGAATTTGGAAACGCTCTTTGTGATATAGCCAAGGGTAATGATAAAATATGCGCTATAACCGCTGCGATGAGCTCGGGAACGGGACTTGACCGATTTGCTGGCGAGTATAAGGACAGATTTTTTGACGTAGGAATTGCGGAGGAGCACGCAGCTACGTTTGCCGCAGGTCTTTCGGCAAACGGAATGCGCCCTGTTGTAGCGGTCTATTCCACGTTTTTGCAGAGGAGCTATGATCAGATAATACACGACGTCGCACTTCAAAATCTTCCCGTGGTATTCTGCATAGACAGAGCAGGCTTCAATGACTCTGATGGAGCAACGCATCACGGTATATTTGACGTAGCGTTCCTTTCACAGATACCGAACGTCAAAATTTATACCCCAGTGACGTATCTTGGATTGAGAAGATGTCTTGAAACGGCGATTGGTGACGATATACCGTCTGCGATAAGATATCCAAGCGGCTGTGAGGACGAAGAGGTTGTAAATAGCTTTTATAATGGCGATGACGATAAAAAAATCGGCATAAGATGTGATTTTCCTGTTGACAATGTGCCGAAAAATATTATAATTACGCACGGAAGAATAGTAAAGGAGTGCCTCAAGGCAAAACGGTTGCTCGCAGAGCAGAATATAGACACAGGCATAATACTCTGTGAATACATAGCTCCTTATGAAAAGCTTTCAGACCAAATAGGTGAGTTATTGTCCAAATCCGATGTTTATAACGTGATTTTTGTGGAAGAGGAGATAAGATCGGGTGGATTCGGTATGCTTTTGGCGGACAAAATGCTTGATAAGGGTTATCTTGACGGCATAGCTTACGATATAATGGCAACTGACGATCCGTTCGCCGCTTGTCTTGAGGGACAAAAATACATAGAGGCGGCGAGCCTTGATTACAAACATATTTTTGATAAGATGTACATTTTTAATAAAGGAAAAAAGCCTTGATCTACAAGGAAGGAGGGGAACAAAATGAGCTTTGGTGAAAAAACACTTCACTCACTGGAATTCGATAAGATATGTGAAATGCTGGCAGGCTTTGCGCCTACCGAGGGCTCAAAGAGCATGGCTAGAATGCTGATGCCGTCGAGTGACATTGACACTGTTCTCCTTCGTCAGAGAAAGACTACCGATGCTAAAAGATTGTGCGATGCAAAGGGAATGCCGTCGTTTGGTTCGGTGCGTGACATATCTGAGGCGTGCGAGCGCGCCGACAAAGGAGCGATCCTCACACCCACGGAGCTTTTGGCTATTGCGGGTGTGCTACGCACGTCAAGAGGTCTTGTTGATTACTGTCATGGCAATCACCTTTTTGATACGGTTCTTGACGAAATATTTGATAGGCTTATGCCCAACAGAACTCTTGAGGATAAAATATCACGTTCTATAATATCCGAGGAGCTTATTGCGGACGAGGCATCACAGGAGCTCGCTAACATACGCAGACAAATAAGAATTACCAACAACAAGATAAAGGAGACCCTCCAGAAGTACGTTCAGGGAGGGACTCACGCAAAATATCTTCAGGAAAATATAGTTACAACAAGAAACGGAAGATACGTTATTCCTGTAAAGGCGGAATGCAAAAACGAGGTCAAGGGACTTGTGCACGATACTTCGTCGTCCGGAGCGACCATATTCGTGGAGCCCGCGGCGGTAGTTGAGGCAAACAACGAGCTTCGTGTGCTGGAATCAAAGGAAGAACACGAGATAGAAAAGATACTGTCTGCGCTTTCGGCACAGGTGTCCGAGTTCTCTGATGCGCTTTGGTTAAATTACAGGAACATAACAGAGCTTGCGTTTTGCTTTGCGTGCGCGCAGATGTCGTATGCTCTTAGCGCCTCGGCGGTAACGGTTACTGAGGAAAGATTTATAGACCTCAAGCGCGCAAGACATCCGCTTATAGATAAAAGCCGTGTGGTTCCAATCAACGTGGTATTGGGTGACGGATACGACACTATGATAATAACGGGACCCAATACGGGAGGAAAAACCGTTACTCTTAAGACTCTCGGACTGTTTTTGCTTATGGCACAGTCGGGATTGCATATTCCCGCGGATGAGGGAAGCGTCGTATCGGTATGCGAGAACATTCTCGTGGACATAGGCGACGAGCAGAGCATAGAACAATCACTCTCCACCTTTTCGTCGCATATGGTTAATATAGTATCATTTATGGACCTTGTGGGCGAGAGATCCCTTGTGCTTTTCGACGAGCTTGGAGTGGGAACAGACCCCGTAGAGGGAGCGGCACTTGCCGTGTCCATCATCGACTACGTAAGAAGCCGCGGAGCTATGTGTGCAGCTACGACACACTATGCGGAGCTTAAGGCGTACGCGCTTGACACCGACGGAGTGTGTAATGCGTCTTGTGAATTTGACGTCGAGACGCTTAAGCCCACTTACAAGCTTATAATCGGCACACCCGGCAAGTCCAATGCCTTTGCAATCTCGGAGAAATTGGGATTGCCAAAGCAGATAATAGAGAATGCCGAGAGTTACGTAAGCAGTGATAACAGAAAGTTTGAAGATATAATCGGTCAGCTTGAAAAAAGCCGTATAGAAATGGAGAAAAATCGGGAAGAAACCGAGTCCATGAGAGCGGATTACGAAAAATTCAAGGCAGAGGCTGAAAAGAGCATAAGAAAAAGACTTGAAGAATCCGAGCGAGAGCTTGAGAGATCAAGACAAAAGGCGGCATCAATGGTCGCCAGTGCGAAGGCGTCAAGCGATTTTATCCTTGAACAGATGGATAAGGTCAAAAAAGCAAAGGATTCTGAAAGACTTGGAGAGGAGCTCCAGAACGCGCGCCGTGCGGTCAGAGACCACTTGCGTGAAAATTCCTCAAAATACGATCCCGTAGAAAAGAAGCGTGATGAAAATTACGTTTTGCCGAGAAAGCTAAAAAAGGGAGATCAAGTGGTCATTATGACCTTGGGGAGCGAGGCTACAGTGCTTGATGAACCCGATAAGTCGGGAAATGTCAGGGTGCAAGCGGGTATTTTGCAGACTCGAGTAAATATAAAGGACCTTAAGCTTAAAGAGACCGAGGTTACCGTGGTAAGCGGCGAGAAAAAGATGAAGGTATCGTCTTATACGGTAAGCCGCTCCACGTCCTTTAAGGACGAGATAGACCTCAGAGGTATGACGGGTGACGAGGCTTGGCTTGCGGTGGATAAGTATTTTGATGAGGCAGGGATGGCGGGAATCAGAACAGTACGCCTTATCCACGGAAAAGGCACGGGAGCGCTCAAAGTCGCGCTTTGGAAATTCCTCAAGGGAGACAAACGCATCTCGTCGTTCAGAATAGGACAGTGGGGAGAAGGCGACGGTGGAGTTACTGTCGTTGAACTCAAGTAATAAACTTTTTATATAAAAGGAGATCAAAATTATGGCAAATACTAATATTAAAATTGCCGAGCTTTACGATCTGGATCACACTATTGCAAAAGAATATTTAACCTGCTACGAATACCCTTGGGAAGCCTTAGCAGGAATCAGCGACTTGATAATCTCCCTGGGAGAGCGGCTCGATGACGATCAGTATGATAAAATAGGGGAAAACATATGGGTCTCAAAGAGCGCAAAGATCGCCCCCACGGCATATATCGCAGGTCCTTGTATTATCGGACACAATACAGAAGTGCGCCACTGTGCGTTCATAAGAGGAAGTGCTCTTGTTGGGGAGGGCTGCGTAGTCGGAAACTCCACGGAGCTTAAGAATGTCATACTTTTCGATGGCGTTCAGGTACCTCATTACAATTACGTAGGAGATAGTATACTCGGATATAAATCTCATATGGGAGCTGGCTCTATCACTAGCAACGTCAAATCCGATAAGACCTTGGTAGTCATCAAGAGTCAGGACAAGAGCGAGAGCTTTGAGACGCAACGCAAAAAGGTAGGCGCGATGCTTGGAGATCTGGTTGAGGTGGGCTGTAGCTCTGTTCTCAATCCGGGTACTATTATAGGACGCAACTCGTCCGTGTATCCCCTTAGCAGTGTTCGCGGCATAGTTCCTGAGGGATCTATCTATAAAGCGAGCGGCAAAATAGTGAAAAGAGTTTAACCTTCAAATTTATAAATATTTATTGGAGAAAAACAATGGGAAAATATTTTGGAACAGACGGATTTCGCGGAGAAGCGAACGTTGACCTTACAGTAGACCACGCATATAAGATAGGTAGATTCCTCGGTTGGTATTACGGCGGGACTGAAACAACCATGGACAATAGCCCCAAAATACTCATAGGAAAGGATACCAGACGCTCGTCTTATATGTTTGAATACGCTCTTGCGGCAGGACTTACCGCATCGGGAGCGGATGCTTGCTTGCTCCACGTTACTACAACCCCCTCGGTCGCGTATATTACTAAGGTAGACTCATTTAATTGCGGAATTATGATATCCGCAAGCCATAATCCTTATTATGATAACGGTATCAAGCTCATCAATTCTCAGGGCGAGAAGATGAATGACGATGTCATCGAAAAGATAGAGGAATATCTCGATGGCAAGATAGGTGAGATACCTTACGCTAAAAAAGATCATATCGGACGCACGGTAGACTACGTGTCGGGAAGGAACAGATATATAGCGTATCTTATATCCCTCGGACTTTATTCCTTCAAGGGATACAAGGTCGCGCTTGACTGTGCGAACGGTGCATCCTGGAATATAGCAAAGTCTGTGTTTGACGCTCTCGGTGCTAAGACCTATGTCATAAATGCCGAGCCTAACGGAATAAATATCAACCGTGACGCAGGAAGCACACACATTGAAGGACTTCAGAAATACGTTGTGGAAAACGGTATGGATGTTGGCTTTGCCTACGACGGAGACGCCGACAGATGTCTCTGTGTCGATGAAAACGGTGAGCTTGTTGACGGCGACAAGATAATGTATATCTACGCACGTTATCTTAAAGAGCACGGTGATCTTATGAATAATACCGTTGTAGCCACTGTTATGTCAAACTGCGGACTTTTCAAGGCACTTGATGAGATAGGAGTCGAGTACGCCAAGACTGCGGTCGGAGACAAGAACGTTCACGACTATATGGCTGCTCATAGTAACTCTATCGGAGGAGAGCAGTCGGGACACATCATATTCAGCCAGTACGCATCTACGGGTGACGGTATTCTTACAAGCCTTAAGATGATGGAGGTAATGATAGCTAAAAAATCAAGCCTTGCAAAGCTTGCAGAGCCTGTTGTGATATTCCCGCAGGAGCTTGTAAACGTAAAGGTTCGCTCTGAGGATAAGGATAAGGTTATGGAGGACCCCTGCGTGCTTGAGGCATCTGCAAAGGCAGAGAAATCCCTTGGCGGAGTGGGAAGAATACTTCTTCGCAAATCGGGCACCGAGCCCCTCATCAGAGTAATGGCAGAGGCTGCGGATAGCGAGACTTGCTTTAAATGCATCAAGATGATAACCGACGTTATCGACGAGCTTGGATACTCAATAAAAGAATAACAAACAGCAAAGGGACTGTCTCAATTTGATACAGAAGGCGTTTTTAGCCGACGTCACCTAAAAAGTGTACGCAGAGCGGCTTAAAACGACTAAAAAGTCACGTAAAATAAAGAAATCCGCCAAAAAGGCGGATTTCTTTATTTGAAAATTCAAAATATTGTTTTTTGATTATTCAGTGGTTTTTGTCCTGTGTTAAGGGAGACGCCCCTTTGGATCATAGATAATGTGTATCTAAAACGTGAGATGGGCTTTGTTTAACAAGATTTAAGCTCTCTTGGAGAGAACCTCTGCCTCGTATTTTTCTATCTCGTCAAACCAGCAAGAGCAACCGCAAACACCGTTTCTCTCGCAGAATTCCATCCAAACGTCGCCCATGGGGAGAGTTTTGATTTCTTCCTGAAGTAGGAGCATTTTTGTGAAGTCTCCCGCGTCCTGATATCCCTTGATCTCTGCGTTAGGAGTGAGAAGCGCGTTAAGAATAGCCTTTTGAACGTTTCTCATGCCTATAACAAGAGCTGCTACACGGTTGATGGAAGCATCGAAGTAGTCGGTCGCGAGGAATACTCTGTCAAGAGCATCACAGCGAACGACCTCCTTCATCATCTCACGGGTCTCGTCGTCGTAAGCTACAACGTGGTCAGAGTCCCAACGGATAGGACGGGTGATGTGAAGCGCGATCTTGTCGGAGAACACGAGGAGCGCAGGGATCTTATCCGAAACTACTTCGGTAGGATGGTAGTGACCGTTATCCATAAGAGGGGTAATGCCACGGGTAAGAGCATACGCAAGAGAGAACTCAGCGCTACCTACTGTGTAAGCCTCAACTCCGATACCGAACACCTTGGATTCAACGGTAACGTAGACTTGACTCTTGTCGTATCCGCAAGCAAGTATCTGGTCAATTGAGTCAGCGTATCTCTGACGGGGACCGAGACGGTCGCCGGGAATGTCCTTTGTTCCGTCGCCTGTCCAGATGTTCATAACGCACGGATAGCCTGTTTCCTTTGCGAAATATTCAGAGATCTTAACACAAGCGATACCGTGTCTGATCCAAAAGTTTCTGATCTCATCGTCGGGGCTGGAAAGAGTAAGACCGTTAGCCTTGGGGTGAGAGAAGAATGTGGGATTGAAATCAAGACCGCAGTTATGCTTTTTTGCGAATTCTACCCATCTCTTGAAGTGACGGGGCTCAATAGTGTCACGGTCGACGACCTCTCCATCCTCGGCTATAGCGTAGTTGGCGTGAACGTTGATCTTGTGAGTTCCGGGGATAAGGGAAAGAGCCTTGTCAAGATCTGCGAAAAGCTCGTCGGGGTTTCTTGCGCCTCCGGGATAATTTCCCGTTGTCTGAATACCACCCGAAAGCTCACCTGTGCCCTCAAATCCCTTTACGTCGTCTGCCTGCCAGCAATGCATAGAGATGCGAATGTCTGAAAGCTTCGCGATAGCCGCCTCGGTATCAATGCCGTATTTTGCATAAATTTCTTTAGCGGACTCGTATCTTGCGTTTGCCATAATGACCTCCTGTATATTGAAGTTTTTATTTTACAAGAAAAATTTGGTAGATATGATCTGCCGACTACATTATACAACACACTTGAATATTTTTCAAGTGCCTTATAGAAAATAATTGTAAATTTCTATTGAAAAATGTTGTGTCAGATGCTATAATTGAATCAGAGATCAACTTTTATATTTTGAAAGGATTTCAGTTCAAGCTATGAAAAAAGTTATCATTACCGGTGGTTCACGTGGAATAGGACGCGCGTGCGTGGAGTTGTTTGCAAAAAATGGCTACGCTGTGGTGTTCATTTACTGCTCAAACGACGATGCGGCAGAGGAGTGCGCTGATGAAACGGGAGCATATCCCATAAGGGCAGACCTTTCTGATCCCGAGGAGGCGGAATGGGCGTATAATAAGGCCGTGGAGTACCTTGGCGGAGTTGATATACTTGTAAACAATGCGGGAATCAGTGAGTCAGGATTGGTTACGGATATGACCGACGAGCAGTGGAGTCGAGTAATAAATACAAATCTCTCAAGTGTGTTCTATATGAGTCGAGCGGCAACCAGAAATATGGTCAGACAACAGAGCGGATCAATAGTGAACGTGGGATCGGTATGGGGAAGATGCGGAGCATCGTGCGAGGCGGCATATTCAGCGTCAAAGGCCGGAATAAGAGGCTTGACCTTATCAATGGCAAAGGAGCTCGGCCCTTCTGGAATAAGGGTTAATTGCGTTGAACCCGGTGTTATAGATACTGATATGAACGCATCGTATGATGACGATGATATCGCACAGCTCTGTGAGCAAACACCGCTTTACCGTATAGGAGATCCCGCCGAGGTTGCCGAGCTTGTGTATTTTCTCGCAAGTGAAAAGGCATCGTTTATAACTGCTCAGGTCATAGGTGTTGACGGGGGATTTGGTATATAATGAAACACATTCTTTTGATCACAACAGGCGGAACCATTGCGTCTGCCGAGAGCGAAAACGGCCTTGTGCCTGCCTTGGCATCCGAGCAGCTGCTTTCGCACGTTCCAGAGGTTGAAAAAATCTGTCGCGTATCCACAGTGCAGCTTTACAATCTCGACAGTACGAATATGCGTCCTGAGTATTGGCTTGAGATATCACGTTATATTCGCCAAGTGTACAATGACTACGATGGATTTGTTATAACGCATGGAACGGACACTATGGCGTATGCGGCGGCTATGCTGCATTATCTTATACAGAACAGCAGGAAACCTATCGTTCTCACGGGTGCGCAGATTCCCATAGAAAAGCGGGACACGGATGCTCGCGAAAATCTCACTGATGCGTTCATGTATGCCGCAGACGACGGAGCGTGCGGAGTTCATATAGTGTTCGGAGACAAAATACTTGCCGCCACTCGTGCCAGAAAGACCAGAACAAAAAGTTTTAATGCTTTCTCAAGCATAGATTATCCCGAAATAGGCTTTATTCGCGGATCTGTGAAATACTATATTCGCGAGAGAGTTGAGGGTGAGCCGATCTTTACCGATGAAATAGATTCCTCAGTTATAGTTATCAAGCTGATACCCGGTATGAGCGCAGATATTTTTGATTTTATTGCCGACAGATACCACGCGGTTATAATTGAGAGCTTTGGTGTGGGAGGTCTGCCTTATTACGATAACGACGAGTTTGTTGAGAAGATCGAAACGCTTATAAAAAAAGGCGTTCGCATAGTTATAACCACACAGGTGCCGCACGAGGGAAGTGATATGGGAGTTTATCAGGTAGGGCTTCGTATAAAGCAGAAATACGAGCTCCCAGAGGCATATGACATGACTACCGAAACAGTTGTCGCCAAGGTTATGTGGGCTCTCCCCAAGAGCAAGACCGCCTCTGAGTTTTCAAGGCTTTTCTATACTCCCGTGGGAAATGATATGATCTGACAAATGAAAGGACTCCTTGCGAAAATTATAATAAAAACGCACCGGGGCTTTATGCACCGATGCGTTTTAATTTTTTATCAGGAATTTTCGGAAAGGAACTTTTCGTACCAGAACATTCCGTAGTTGAATGCCTCGAACATACCTTCCTTGTCGCCCTGCTTGAGAATAGCTCCGCTCTCGGAGTCGAGGACCTGGATAAATACCTTGCCGGGAACCTTGACGCCCTCGGACTCAACGTAGGACATTATTTCAAATATAAGGACACACTTTTCGGAAAAGTCGCCGTAGCAGATAGTATCCTTTTCTCTGACCAACGGTTTGTTTTTATAGTACAGATAAGAGCCTTTTACCTGATCGCGTGTTTCAGCAGCCATATATATCACCTGTTTTGATAACTCAAAACTATCCTTTCATAAAACTCGATATCAATAACATTACATTTCATTATATCACACAAAATTACTTAAGTCAACATTAAATCACTAATATTTTCTATGATTTTTTGATTAAAGGGCTTCAACCACTTATATAAGGGTGTATTTTTGTGAAATAATCAAAGCTTGCGTCGCAGGGCATACACGTTGCGTAAAGTGAGTCCGCGAGTTCCGAGATCTGCTTGAGCGGTGCGTCCTCGGGGGCGTCTGCGGGCTTGGTGACGATCTGTATGCCCTCCAATTTGCGCGCAGAGGATAAGAATTCACGTCCTATTTGACTTGCCGCCAACAAAACGGTGTACGGAGGTAGGGAATGAGTCATACAGTCGGAAACTCCGAGCACCGAGAACAGCGCTACGCGGTTAATGCGCGCGCGAGTATATTTTGCCGTGCACGAGAGCTGGATAAGCTCCTCAAAGGTCGATGCGGTCTTGGCATAACGGCATAATCGCTCGCATATTCCGCATCCGTCCTCGGCTATGCACGTACCGCCGCCAGAGCGCCTGATCGCGCGAGCAGATATATCTTCAGGGGATAAAAGCTTAAAAAATGATAGAACTGAGTCTCCGAATTTTTGCATTGAAGGGGGCATAAGAGCGCTCTTTTTTGCTCCTGAGAGCATCTCAAGAGCTTCCATCGGAATATATTCTCGCATTTCCTTACTTAAGTCAAGGTCGCGCTCCGTAATAGCCTTGCGTATGGCGGTTGCGCTTGGGAGAGACGATGGATCTAACAAATTTTCGTTATATGCCGCCCCTTGTCTCTTTATAGGAACGATGTCCATTTCGAGTACAAGCTTTTTTATAGCGCAGATGTAGGATATCGCGAGAATATCGTTTGACAGAGGAGAGATGTCCTTGCCCGTAATGCTTGCGAGTGCCTTGAAATAAGCGGCAGTAGAGCCGATATTTCCCGAGCGCATAATATCGGAGTAGACCTTTGAAAAGCCCTCTGACGTTACCGCCTCTGCGGCGTCCTTTAACAGAGAAATATCCACGCTCTCACTGCCAAAGCTTAAGTTTTTTATTCCAAGTGAGCCTATAATATGAACTCCCGACAAAGCAAATCCTTCGGCAGAAAATGAGGAATACGGAAAGGGAAGCTCAAATATAAGGTCCGCGCCGCCCTTTATTGCGGTTTTGGCACGTGTGTACTTGTCGGCTATCGCGGACTCTCCGCGCTGGGTGTAATTGCCGCTCATAACGCCGACTATGCAATCAAATCCTTGCGCGCGCAAGGCATCTATCTGTGTCTTGTGTCCGTTATGAAACGGATTGTATTCGCATACTATCCCGACAGCCCTCATATCCCGTCTCCTTTCCTTGTTCTGTGAGTTTTCACATTGATAATAAAAGTATATCATTTTTGCCTCGGTGTGTCAAGGGAAAACTTTTTTCAAGCATTGACAAATTATTACTATGGTGCTATAATGAGTGTGATATATGCCTAATTTATTAAGTAGATATTTTTATTTTTCATGGAGGAAAAGCAAATGAAAAAGATTGCTTTGGCAATCCTGTTGGTGATATGTTTTGTTCTACCTACCTTAACGGCATGCGATATTGTGAGAGAAACTGAAACTTCTACATCAGCTGACAGACAAACCGAGGTGCTCACACAAAGTGAGACTGAGGTTTCAACACAAAGTGAGACTGAGACTCCAACACAAAGTGATACTGAGACTCCAACACAAAGTGATACTGAGACTCCAACACAAAGTGATACTGAGACTCCAACACAAAGTGAGACTGAGGAATCCACACAAAATGAGACTGAGTTTATAAATGATACAGAAACCCCAACCGAGCAAGAGACAGAATCAGATGCTATATTTAGTGACGGTTTGAGGTTCAGCTCAAATGGCGATGGTACATGCTATGTTAGTGGAATAGGCACCTGTACTGATACCAACATAGTGATTCCTTCCATCTCTCCTTATGGAGATATAGTGACGGGGATTGGAAGTGATTATTATGTCTGCGGTTTTGCAAATTGTTATGACATTGCAAGTATTGTAATACCTAATAGCGTAACAAGTATTGGTAAGGGCGCGTTCTCGAACTGTTCAAATCTTACGGGTATAATCATCCCCAATAGTATTGTGAGTATTGATGAGGAAGCATTTTACGACTGTTACAATCTTGCTTATAATGAGTATGACAACGCATATTATCTCGGAAATGACACCAATCCTTACGTTGTGCTTGTGAAGGCAAAGGATACGTCTATCACATCGTGCGAGATAAGCGGAGAAACCAATGTGATTTATTACGAGGCATTCCGAGGTTGTTCAAGCCTTGCGAGTATTACTGTGCCTGATGGTGTTAAGAGCATAGGATCTTCTGTGTTTTTGGATTGCTCAAATCTTACAAGTATTACATTGCCTTTCATAGGTGCCAGCGCAAATGACAAAACTGGCGGGGGCATAGGATATAAGTCACATTTTGGATATATATTCGGATACAATTCATGGCAAAACACCTATCATGATACAAGAACGTGCCAATATAACGAAGGTTCTCGTTTTTATAACTATAATATTCCGTATAGCCTGCAGACCGTAGTCATCAGTGGCAAGGATACCATTGATCCAATGGTATTTCGAAATTGCAATTACTTAGAAAATATAACCTTATCGGGTGGTACGACAGACATAGGTTATGACGCATTTTACGGATGCTTAAGTCTTGAAAATATCACCATCCCTGATAGCGTTACGTGTATTAATGGATCTGCATTTGAGAATTGTTCCAGTCTGAAAAGCATTACGATACCTGACAGTGTTACGTATATCGGTGCAAACGTATTCATGGGTTGTTCCAGTCTGGAAAGCATTAGCTTGCCATTTGTTGGAAAATCTATTAACGCCACGGATAGAGATGCAGACTTTGGAAGTATATTTGGAGCATCAACTACGACGACATATAGTCCATCGTTACATTATCATTACCGCACTTATGTCTCCAATGGTGGTTATTATGTATATTGGACATATCAGATCCCGTACAGTTTGAAACATGTTGTTATTACGGGTGGCGGAAGTATTGGTGAACTCGCGTTCTATAATTGCGATAGTCTTGAAAGCGTAACGATCACCCAAGGTGTGACAAGCATTGGTAGTTTTGCGTTCGACAATTGCAAAAGTCTTACGAATATTGTGGTCCCTAACAGTGTGACGAGTATTGGACTTTCTGCATTCTCGGGTTGTACAAGTCTTACTAGTGTTACAGTACCGTTTGTTGGGGCTACAAAGGAGAGTACAGAAAATACACATTTTGGATATATATTTGGTGGATCAAACGTGTATGTTCCTGAATCCATTAAGACTGTAGTAATCACAGGAGGGGAGTTTATTAGTGATTCTGCGTTTTCTGATTGCTCAAGCCTTACGAGCGTTGTGATCCCCGACAGTGTGACGAGTATTGGTGCTTCTGCATTCTATAATTGCTCAGGTCTGACGAGTGCTGTGATCCCCGACAGTGTCACGTACATCGGTGTTTCTGCATTCGAGAAATGCACGAATCTTACGAGTATTACATTGCCGTTTATTGGTGATACTAAGGACGGAACAATCTATACGCACCTTGGATACATATTTGGAGCATTATCTTATACTGAACATCCAAGTAATGTACCCAAAAGCTTGCAGACTGTAGTTGTTACAGGTGGTGCAAGTATCAAATCAAATGCATTTCGTAATTGTGCGACAATTAAAGATGTCTCAATACCTATGAGTGTTGATAGGATCTACACCTCCGCGTTTGAAGGGTGTGTAGGCCTCGTGTCTGTGACGTTTGAGGAAAACAGTACCCTTAAATATATTGAATCACGTGCATTTTATAATTGCGCTAGGCTTAATAGCATAGTTTTGCCTAATAGCGTTACGAGTATAGGTATTTCTGCATTCGAGCAATGCACTAGTCTGCAAGCTATAACTCTTCCTTTTATCGGCAACACCATTAACAATACATACAACTCACACTTTGGATATATTTTCGGTGCATCGAGTTATTCTGAAAACTGGTACGTGCCTCCAATCTTGAGAACAGTTGTTATAACAAATGAAGTGAAGATAGATGATTATGCGTTCTGTGGTTGCGGTAGTCTTGAGAGTGTAACTATCCCAGAGGGCGTGATAAGTATAGGTGATTATGCATTCGAGTATTGTACACGCCTTGCGAGCGTGACCATACCTGATAGCATAACAAGCATTGGCGAGGCTGCATTTATGGGCTGCACAAGCCTTACAAGTATTGTGATCCCTACCAGTGTAACGAGCATTGGTAATTATGTGTTCTCGGGATGCTCCAGTCTTACGTATAATGAATATGACAACGCATTCTATCTTGGAAATGAGAGCAATCCTTGTGCTGTGCTTGTAAAGGCAAGTGATACACTGATCACTTCGTGCGAGATAAATGCTGAGACTAAGTTTATACATTCTAATGCATTTTCCGGTTGTACGAGCCTTGCAAGCGTGACAATCCCCGACGGAGTTGCTGAAATTGGTCATTCTGCGTTTCGGTATTGCTCAAGCCTTACCAGCGTTGTGATCCCCCACAGTGTGGAGAGCATAGGTTCTTATGCGTTCGATAGTTGCACAAATCTTACGAGCGTTGTGATCTCTGATAGCGTGATGAGCATTGGTGATATGGCGTTCAATTTTTGTTCAGGACTTGCAAGTATAGAGGTTGATGAGAGTAATGCAAATTACAAGTCAGTTGAAGGGAATCTGTATAGCAAGGATGGTAAAATACTTATACAATATGCCGTTGGAAAAACTGAGGCAGACTTTACGATACCTGAAGATGTGACGTGTGTTGGTGATTTTGCGTTCTATGATAGTTCGAGCCTTACGAGCATCGTGATCCCCGACAGCGTGGAGAGCATTGGTTCTTATGCATTTGAGAATTGCTATGCTCTAACAACTGTTAATTATACCGGAAACCAAGATGATTGGGATATGATTTCTATTGATTATTGGTATAACTCGTGTCTTGCAAATGTGACGATAAAT
>CAJGCF010000040.1 GCA_904501865.1 uncultured Clostridia bacterium | reverse complement strand
TGACCTTCCCTTCCTTATGCCCGTTGAGGACGTATTCTCCATCTCCGGCCGTGGTACTGTTGCTACAGGTAGAGTTGAGAGAGGTACTGTTAAGGTTGGTGACGTAGTAGAGATCGTTGGTCTCTCTGAGGAAAAGAAGCAGACAACCGTTACAGGTGTTGAAATGTTCCACAAGCTTCTTCCCCAGGCTGAAGCAGGTGACAACATCGGTGCTCTTCTCCGTGGTGTTGCTAAGGACGAGATCGAAAGAGGTCAGGTTCTTTGTAAGCCCGGCTCCATCAACCCCCACACAAAGTTCGTAGGTCAGGTTTACGTTCTTACCGAAAAAGAGGGTGGCCGTTCTAAGCCCTTCTTCGCAGGTTACAGACCTCAGTTCTACTTCAGAACAACCGACGTTACCGGTGTTATCGAGCTTCCCGCAGGCGTTGAGATGTGCCGCCCCGGCGACAACGTTGATATGACTGTTGAGCTCATCAAGCCCATCGCTTGTGAGAAGGGTCTTCGTTTCGCTATCCGTGAGGGTGGTAGAACCGTTGGTTCCGGTGTCGTATCTGACATCATTGAGTAATTTATCTCAATAAAAGTTTTATAAGAAATTATCGGTTTGACCGATGACCATATAAAGCAAATTGTCCATCGGCGGCAAGTCCGCCGATGGACAAAAAAATTAATACGTCATACAATATCTTTGTGGGATCGGTGAAATTCCGTACCGGCGGTGAGCTATATCGCAAGTCCGCGAGCCTCAGATTGAGGTTGACAAGGTGAGATTCCTTGACCGACAGTTCCGATAATATCGGTAAAGTCTGGATGAGAGAAGATAGAATTTTGAGAGGTGGAATATCCGCCCGCTCTCGTGCTCCCCCCCACAAGAAAGGGGATTTTTTTATGCAAAAAAACAGATCACTCCATACAACGCAGAGTATTAAGAGACTTGTAATAGCCGGTCTTTTCTGCGCGCTCGCGTATGCTGCGATGTTCGTCACGTCCTGGATCAAGGTCGCTTTTCTGACCTTTGACGCCAAGGATACCGTAATAACCATCGCGGGACTTTTGTTCGGTCCCGTGTACTCCCTCTTAATCTCCCTTGTTGTCTCGCTTATTGAGTTTATAACCGTAGGTGACACGGGATTCTGGGGCTTCCTTATGAATTTTCTGTCGAGCGCGGCGTTTTCGTCGACCTGCGCATTGATTTATAAATATAAAAAGAACATAAAGGGCGCCATTGTCGGTCTTGTCGTTTCCGTCGTTTCAATGACCGCAATGATGGTGCTCTTAAATCTGCTCATCACTCCAATATATACGGGAATGCCCGCCGCGGATATCGCCACAATGATACCCACTCTCTTTTTACCGTTCAATCTCACAAAAGCGACTATGAACGCCGCGCTTGTGCTTATGATCTATAAGCCCGTCTCCCGCGTACTCAAGGCGGCAAAGATCACAGACGTATCCGACGGAATGAGAGAAACCGCAAAAAAGGAGATGGAAAGCAATCAAAAAAGCTCTTTGCTCACAAATCTTTTGATAATCGGCATAGGTGTTTTCTTTGTGGCTCTTTCGACGGTTGTTTTCATAGTTGTTTTGGGTGGCAAATTTTCCTTTATGGCATAATTTCTTGACAATTGCTCTCCTTGGGTGTATAATTAAGTTACATAAACAAAAAAGAGGTTGAAAATGACAGAAGCAATACAGCAGTTTTTTCTTGAAACCGTCGGCAGAGAATGGTGCGTGTTTTTTTGCTCCATGATACCGATAATAGAGCTCAGAGGAGCGATTCCGCTCGGAGCGGCACTCGGTCTCCCTTGGTGGCTCAACTATATTATAAGTGTAATAGGAAATTTTCTTCCCGTGCCGTTTATTCTACTTTTTATCAATGCGATATTGCGTTGGATGGCAAATTCCAAGGTCAAATTTTTCAACAAAGTGGCTAATTGGCTATTTGCAAAAGCAGAAAAAAACCGTGAAAAAATAGAAAAATACGCGTTTTGGGGCGTGGCGCTCTTCGTGGCTATTCCTTTGCCCGCGACAGGCGCATGGACGGGCTCTCTCGTCGCCGCCGTGTTCAATATGAAATTTTGGAAGTCGATGCTCTCGGCCCTTATCGGAATTATGATCGCGGGGGTAGTCCTCACGCTGATATCCTACGGTGTTGTCGCAATAGTGACCTGATTTAACAAAAACACAATAAATTTGTCAATGAGGAATAATTGCTATTGACTTTTTTACAATAGTGTGATAGAATAAATTTATTAATATAGGTCTTATCAAGAGTGGTGGAGAGACAGGCTCTATGAAACCACGGCAACCTATCCCTCGGGAAAAGGTGCCAATTCCAAGCAGATGAGAAGAAAAACGGGTGTATAACTCTGCTTGGGCTAAGTCTGAGCAGAGTTTTTGTTTAAAAATAAAGAATTATATAGAGGTAAAAGAATGAAAAAAGTGTTATTTACATCAGAATCAGTGACAGAGGGACATCCCGATAAAATATCCGATAAAATATCCGACGCCATTCTTGACGCTATCATAGCGCAAGATCCTACTGCGCGCGTAGCTTGCGAGACCTTCTGCACAACTGGACTGGTGTCCGTTATGGGAGAGATCACAACGAGCGCATACGTCGATATTCAATCTATAGTAAGAGAGACCGTGCGCGAGATAGGCTACACAAGAGCAAAATTCGGCTTTGACTGTGATTCTTGCGCGGTCATCAGCTCTATACACGAACAGTCTCCCGACATTGCTATGGGCGTTGACAGATCATTCGAGGCAAAAGAGGGAACAGATACCGACGGTCTTGATACGGGCGCGGGCGACCAGGGTCTCATGTTCGGCTACGCCTGTGACGAAACTCCCGAGCTTATGCCCCTGCCAATATCTTTGGCGCACAAGCTTGCAAGACAGCTCACTGCCGTGAGAAAGAACGGCACGCTCGACTATCTCCGTCCCGACGGCAAGACTCAGGTAACAGTCGAATATCACGACGACCAGCCCGTAAGAGTCGATACTGTCGTTGTATCCTCGCAGCATAGCGAGGCGGTAACTCTTGAGCAGATAAGAGCTGACGTAATAGAAAACGTCATAAAGCCTATTGTTCCCGCAAGTCTTATGGATGCGGAGACAAAGATATACGTAAATCCCACGGGCAGATTCGTTATCGGCGGCCCTGCGGGAGATACAGGCCTTACGGGTAGAAAAATAATAGTTGATACCTACGGCGGCTATGCGCGTCACGGTGGCGGTGCTTTTTCGGGAAAGGATCCCACAAAGGTAGACCGCTCTGCTTGCTATGCGGCAAGATATATTGCAAAGAACGTAGTAGCGGCAGGACTTGCTAAAAAGTGCGAGGTGCAGCTGGCTTACGCCATAGGTGTGGCTCGTCCCGTATCTGTAATGATAGATACGTTTGGTACGGCAACCGCAGATGAGGCTAAGATAAGCGAGGCAGTTCTTTCTCTCGTTGACCTTCGTCCCGCGGCTATAATACGCGACTTTGACCTTCGTCGTCCCATTTATTGCGATCTGGCGGCATACGGACATATGGGCAGAGAGGACGTCGACGCACCTTGGGAAAGATGCGATCTGGCAGAAAAGCTTAAGAGCGCCGTTCGTTAATTTTGAAAATGGAATCGCCGAGGCTATTACAGGATCTGCCAACTAAGCTCACAAGGCTTGCTTGTTTCTTTGATCTTGTTTTGGCTTTGGCGATATTTAGATATTAAAGAGAGAGGAGGTCGTTATCTTTGATTGAAAACAGAAATATGTTCGGCGACGAGATCGTGGAGGAGAACGGAAAGCTTATAAAGCTTTCGGGAAGCGTTGAGCACGTCATATACTCAAACGAGGAGAACGGATATATGGTCTGCGACTTCGGAACAGATGACGATGACCTCATAACTATAACGGGTATAATGCCTTACATTGCTGAGGGAGATTCCCTTATAATATACGGCGAGTGGAAGCACAATCCTCGCTACGGACGACAGTTTTCCGTGTCGGAATACGAGAGATATATGCCTGCCAACGCGTCGGCAATACTGAGATATCTTTCGTCGGGAGCTATAAAGGGAATAGGTAAAAAGACCGCCCTTAAAATAGTTGAGGAGTTTGGTGATAATACTCTCGAAGTGCTCGAGGATCACCCCGACTGGCTGTCCGACATACCCGGAATAAGTCTGAAAAAAGCAAAACAGATAACCGAGGATTTTAAGGCAAAGGCAGGAATCCGCTCGGCTATGATGTTCTTCAGAGAATTCTTTGGCGCGGCTACCACAGTGAGAATATATAAGCGTTGGGGCTCTGCCTGTATAGATATCGCAAAAGCAGACCCTTACCGTTTGTGTGACGAGATAGACGGCATCGGATTTGAGCGTGCCGACAGTATGGCTATGAAGCTTGGCATAGACCGCAGCTCTCGCTCAAGGCTTATGAGCGGTATTGCGCACGTTCTGCGCTACAACGCGGCACAAAACGGTCACGTTTGTCTGCCCAGAGAAAAGCTAACTCACGCGAGCGCCGCCTTGCTTGAGGCGAGCGTAGAGGACGTGAACGCGGCTATCGACGAAATGATAGCGGAGCGACGTCTTAAATATTCGCTTTTCGGCGGTGTCTCATATCTTTACGACGCATATTCGTACGACTGCGAAAGCTATATCGCGCAGAAGCTGGATCTTCTTGATAAAGTGTGTCCCGCAGTCAGCGCTGCGGACGCAAACCTTTTTATTGAAAACGAGGAGAGAAAGAACGGATTTTCTTACGCGCTTTTGCAAAAGCAGGCAATAATAAACGCGCTTGAAAGCGGCGTAATGCTACTTACGGGTGGTCCCGGAACGGGTAAGACCACAGTGGTCAAGGCTTTGCTTGATATTTTCAGAAGCATGGATATGCAGGTGGCGCTCTCGGCGCCCACGGGACGTGCCGCAAAACGACTTTCAGAGGCAACGTCATACGAGGCAAAGACTATTCACCGTCTGCTTGAATTTGAGTATTCTACAGAGAACGGCGACAGGCCGGGATTCCGCAGAAATGAAAACGATCTGCTTGATGAAAACGTAATAATCATTGATGAATCCTCTATGATAGATAACACCCTTATGTGCTGTCTTTTAAAGGCGGTAAAGCCCGGGGCGAGAATAATTCTCATAGGCGACGCGGATCAGTTGCCCAGCATTGGAGCGGGCAACATTCTGCACGATCTTCTGGAGTGCGGAAGATTTGCCACTGTGAGACTCACTGAAATATTCAGGCAGGCGCAAGAGTCTCTTATCGTTACCAACGCGCACAAGATCAACCACGGAGAGCTTCCCGTTCTCAACGTAAAGGACAACGATTTTTTCTTCCTGCCGAGAAATACCGACGAGGAAATAACCTTTACCGTCACCGACCTTTGCAAAAACAGACTACCAAGAACGTACGGAGCAGAGACCACCAACAACATTCAGGTCATATCTCCCTCTCGAAAGGGTGGCGCGGGAACTGAAAGCCTTAACATTCTCCTGCAAAGTGCCCTCAATCCCGTGGACGCCTCAAAGAAAGAGCACAAGCATAAGGACCGCGTCTTCAGAGAAGGGGATAAGGTCATGCAGATCAAGAACAACTACGAGCTTGAATGGTTCCGCGAGGACGACAGCGAGGGGACGGGCATATTTAACGGCGATATAGGAACAGTCATAAAGATAGATCCACTTAATCAGACAATGCGAATCTGCTTTGACGACAAATTTGTAAACTACGACTTTGCCTCGCTTGACGAGCTTGAGCATGCGTATGCTATCACGGTACACAAAAGTCAGGGCTGTGAGTATCCGTTCGTAATAATCCCTCTGTATAACGCCCCCCATATTCTGTTAACAAGAAATCTTTTTTATACCGCTGTTACCAGAGCCAAAAAAATGGTCATCCTCGTGGGGCGCGCGGAAGTCGTACGGACCATGGTGTCAAGCACTCACACGAGCGAGCGATACACGTGTCTAAAGCAGAGATTGCTACCTCAGTAACTAAATCTTACAAAGACTATGAAATCAAAACGTTTTTCTTTATTAAGCCGCCTCTTGCTTGTTCCAAAGTGCGCATCCTGTGACGAGAGATTGTCTCCATTCGCGGAGCATCATAAATTAACGCACGGATATGCTTGCTTGTGCGACAAATGCCGAGAGGCTTGGCAGATGGCAAAGTCCGAAATGTGCCACACCTGCTATCTTACGGCAGACAAGTGTACCTGCTTGCCCAGGGGCAAAGGATTTTCCCAGCCGTATATTCCTTCGCTATTTTTCTATCATCCCGACAAGAGCAAACCACAAAACAAGGTCATCTATTCACTCAAGCACAAGGACAACTCCGAGTTGGTCGGATTTCTTGCAAAGGAGCTATCTGTTCGTCTTGAAAGAATGCTTTCCGAGAACGGCGTGTCGGCCCAAGCGTGTATATTTACGTGGATCCCGCGCAAACGGGCATCTTTGATAAAGGATGGCTTTGATCAAGGAGAGCGGCTTTGCGCGGCTCTCGCGGCGGAGCTCGGAGGCAAGAGCTATCCGTTGTTTGTCCGTGTCGGAGGCAAAGAACAGAAAAGGCTTGAAAAACAGGAACGAACCGCAAACGCTGAAAGCTCCGTTTTTCTCAACTACTGTATGCGCGGAGTGCGCGCGACAGACGAAATTGAGCGTATTGATGAAATATTCCGCGGCAAGACCGTTGTAATAATAGACGATATCATAACTACAGGCGCGACCTTGAGCCGAGGAATATCCGAGCTTATGTCATCGGGAGCCTCACGAGTATTTGTCTGTTGTGCCGCGAGGTACGAGGCGACGACCAAGAAAAACCGCAAGCAAAAAGACTTATAATACAACAGATATCGCAAAAATATGGCTTCTGATGACAAAAAGCCGTCTTTTACGCCGTTTTGTTTTTGTAAAGTTAATAATATATTTGTAAAAAACAATTGACTTTTGGTGGTCGGTTGTTGTATAATTATTATATAGACGGGAGTCGCAAAATATTGTGAATGGAGGGCGGTCAAGTGTTTAAGGACCTTATCTTGAGCAGAGACATAGGAATAGATCTCGGAACGGCGACCGTGCTCGTGAACGTAGAGGGCAAGGGTATAGTCATGCGAGAGCCCTCTGTCGTTGCAATAGACAAGACTACCGACCGCGTCATCAAGGTCGGCCGTGAGGCTCAGGATATGATGGGTCGAACTCCCGACAACATTGTGGCAATGCGTCCCTTGAAGGACGGAATCATAAATCAGTACGAGGTTACTGAAAAAATGCTCCAATACTTCATTCGCAGAGCTTGCGGAAAGTCTCTTATGCCTCCAAGAATAATGATCGCCGTTCCGTCCGGCATATCAGAGGTAGAGCAGAGAGCTATTCTTGAGGCCGCAAGGGAAGCGGGAGCGAGAAAGACCTTTTTGATAGAATCCCCTATCGCCGCGGCTCTCGGAGCAGGTCTTAACATAAACACCGCTATCGGTAATATGACCGTTGATATTGGTGGAGGCGTTACAGAGGTAGCCGTGCTCTCTCTTGGCGGAATAGTTATATCCAAGACAGTTAAGGTGGGTGGAGACAGCTTTGACGAGGCAATAGTCAAATACGTCAGAGATAATTACAATATACTTATAGGCGAGAGGACTGCCGAGGGCATCAAGATAAAGATAGGCGAGGTCTATGAGCACGCGCAGGCAAAATGCGTGGAGGTCAAGGGTAGAGATCTTACGACGGGTATGCCCAAGGTCATAACTCTGAGCTCCAAGGAAATGATAGGCGCTACGTATGAGCCTATGACAGAGCTGATAGACGGCATTTGTGACGTTATAGAGCACACCCCGCCTGAGCTTGTAGGAGATATCTTACATAACGGAATTATGCTCGTAGGCAGCGGGAGCCTTCTTGGCGGACTTGATAAGCTTATAGAGCGCGTAACGGGAATAAAGACCTTCCGCGCCAAGAATCCCGAGACCTGCGTTGCCGTGGGAACGGGAGAAAAGCTCAAAACTATGGGCAGATATTCATTTGATTGATAATTTGAATAGATCAGCCTCAAGGGTTTCCCCGTGAGGCTGATTTTCAAGGTAATATATGAGAGGTAATAATATGAGCTACATCATACAAGGCTATGAGCCAAAAAGAGTTTTTGAGATATTTGAGGACATCTGCGCTATTCCGCACGGCTCGGGAAACGAGAGTGGTGTCGCAGACTATATTTGCCGCTTTGCTGAAAAAAATTCTCTGTTTTGTCTTCGCGACGAGACGGGAAACGTATTTGTCCGCAAGAATGCTACGGCGGGATATGAGGATGCGGAGCCTGTATTGCTTCAGGGCCATATGGATATGGTCTGTGAGAAAAATTCCGACTCAACTCACGATTTCTTGCGCGACGAGCTGTCTCTTTCCGTAAAGGACGGATTTTTGTGGGCAGACGGCACTACCCTGGGCGCGGACAACGGGATAGCTGTGGCTATGATGCTTGCCCTGCTTGAAACCAATTCTCACCCCACGCTTGAATGTCTTTTCACGGTAGAGGAGGAGACAGGACTTGCGGGGGCAAAGGGATTTGACTGCTCGGTCGTGACCGCGAGACAAATGATAAATCTAGACAGTGAAGAAGACTATCAGGTGACCGCAGGCTGCGCGGGCGGTTGTCGTACAGAGATAGATTTTGAATATTGCGCAAAAGCTATACCCGAGGGCTACGAGTGTCTGGATATTTCGGTTACAGGTCTTTCGGGAGGACATTCGGGAGCTGAGATACATTGTGGAAAGACAAATGCTATAATAGCTATGGGTAGACTTCTCGGCGCGGCATACGAGGCGGACAAATTTTCCCTTGTTTCTGTTATATGTAACGGAAAGGACAACGCCATAGCGCGCGAATGCTTTGCGACTGTAGCAACCAATAACACCGAGGCATTAAAGAGCGCCATTTTGACCGAGGCAGAGAAAATACGCCCCGAGCTTTGTGCCGATGATACGGGATTTACCGTCACGGTAAACCGAGCGAACAAGGCAGACAAGGATCTTGACGACAACACCACAAGAAATATAATAACTCTCTTGCTCTCCATCAAGACGGGCGTTCTTAAAATGAGCAATCAGATCGCCGGGCTCGTTGAGTATTCAAGGAACGTGGGCGTTGTTGAGACGGATAAGCAGAGAATAAAGATCACTTTTTCCTCACGCTCCTCGGTGGAGGCACAGCTGGATCTTTCCTGCCGCGAGCTTGATCTGCTTTGCGAAGCTCTCGGAGCAGAATGCCACCATTACGCAAGATATCCGGGATGGGAATACTCTCCCATCTCCCCACTGCGCGACAGATATATATCCGCGTTCAAAAAAATCTACGGAAAGGATCTTACAGTGGGCGTTATCCATGCAGGACTCGAGTGCGGAATTCTCTCTTCAAAAATGAATGGAATGGATATAATCTCAATAGGTCCAAATATGCACGATATACATTCTCCGTGTGAGCATCTTGATCTCGCTTCCTGCGAGAGAGTCTGGAACGTGCTTGTTAAGACAATAACTCAAAAATAATATTCACAAAAGGGAGGGGCAAGCCCCTCCCTTAATTTTTATTTATATTTCAGGCTCTATAAGACCGTAGTTTCCGTCTTTTCTTGTATACACCACGCAGGTTTTTCCCGTAATCGCGTCGTTGAAGACGAAGAAAGTGTGGCCCAGCAGATTCATCTGCATAATAGCCTCTTCCGGCGACATGGGGGTATATTCAAATTTCTTTGTTCTTATTATTATGTCAGAGCCGTCCTGCTCGTCGATATCTGTCGGCGCAATCTCAAGCTCGGGTTCTATCCCCTCGCGAAGCTTTTTGCGCAGACGGGTCTTGTTCTTTCTTATCTGTCTTTCGATATTATCTATTGACTTATCAAGAGCGTCTCTGAACGACTCCGCATCCACCTCGCTTCTGAACAAGGTGTTTGAGACTTTTATCGTGACCTCCAGCGTAGAAAGATTTCTCTTGTGAGAAAGTGTGACCGTCGCGCTTCCTTCTTCGCCGAAGTACTTGTCGAGTTTAGACAGCTTTGAAATAATCATTTCCTTTGTGTCTTCATAAACGTTCAACTGTCTACCGATAATGTTTATCTTCATATCTGACCTCCTCTTGCCGCTCAGGGCGGCGCAATTTATTTTAAGGACTCCGTGCCTCACAGAATCCATAACCACTTTTTTAAAACAAAACGAGGCGGATGCCTGTTTGTCACTCTTTAACCGCAATCCACCTCTTTTCAATTTTATGTAAAACATTTGCTCTGTCTTCATATTTATTATAGCATAATGGCACGGAATATTAATGACTAAAAAATTAACATTGTGCAAACTTTATGAAAATTGACGGCACTTTTCGTGTTTTGTTGTGCATTTTTTCAACAGGCCTTGAGCCCTGTTGCTGCACGAATGTTTTGATAGAACTCAGGTACAACAAAGAGGGCCGCATAAAATGGCACGCCTCGGACGTTTTCGCGGCAAAAAGCTTTGTAAATTAAGGATTTTTTGGTTTTAAAAAATTGTTATTTTTTTGTCAATTTATCTCAAAAGCTATTGACATTGAGGACTGTTTTTGCTATAATAAATTGGAATGGACTGTTTTGTGAAAGCTGTGTAAATCCGCTTTTTAAGCGTCTTATTGAGCTCAAAGGTGATAATATGTATAAAATAATCAAAAAACGACAACTTAATCCCACCGTTACTATGATGGATATTTATGCCCCTATGGTAGCCGCAAAGGCAGAGCCCGGGCAGTTTATAATTTTGAGAGTGGACGAGGAGGGTGAGAGAATACCTCTGACAGTCGCTGGCTATGACAGAGAGGCAGGAACGGTAAAGATAATCTTCCAGATAGTCGGTGCTACGACTAATTCGTTAAATCAAAAGGCAGAGGGTGAATATATACAGGATTTCGCCGGACCTCTCGGAATGGCAACAAAGGTAGCGGGACTGAAAAAGGTCTGTATCGTGGGCGGCGGCGTCGGTTGCGCTATTGCGCTCCCCGTAGCCCAAAGGCTGCACGATATGGGCTGCGAGGTGCATTCCATAATCGGTTTTCGCTCAAAGGATCTAGTGATTCTCGAGGAGAAATTTGCAGCCGCATCAGAGAAGCTTGCCGTTATGACCGATGACGGCAGTCATGGCAGACAAGGCGTGGTTACCGCTCCGCTAAAAGAGCTTATCGAGAGCGGAGAAAAATACGACGAGGTAATAACTATAGGTCCGCTTATTATGATGAAATTCGTGGTAGAGACCACCAGACCTCACGGTATCCCCACGACAGTATCTATGAATCCTATTATGATCGACGGAACGGGTATGTGCGGTGGTTGTCGCCTGACTGTCGGAGGACAGACCAAGTTTGCTTGTGTGGACGGTCCCGATTTCAACGGATTCGAGGTGGACTTTGACGAGGCTATGTCGAGGGGCGCTATGTACCGTGACTTTGAAAGACACGCGTACGAAGAATCCTGCAACCTCTTTTCAAAGGGGGTAAATTAATATGGCTAATATGTCTTTGAAAAAAAACTCCATGCCGACCCAGGAGCCTCAGGTAAGAGCGCACAACTTTGACGAGGTAGCTCTCGGATACAGCGAGGAGACGGCAATAGACGAGGCTCTCCGTTGCCTTAACTGCAAGCATATGCCATGTGTCAACGGCTGCCCCGTAAAAATACACATTCCCGAGTTTATCGGAAAAATAAAAGATGGCGATTTTGAGGGCGCATATCAGGTGATAAGCAAATCATCTTCTCTCCCCGCAGTGTGCGGAAGAGTTTGCCCTCAGGAATCACAGTGTGAGTCACAATGTGTCAGAGGAATCAAGGGTGAGCCCGTCGGAATCGGCAGACTTGAGAGATTCGTCGCGGATTGGCACAACGAGCACGTCTCGACATCACCCACACCTCCAACACCCAACGGTCATAAGGTCGCAGTGGTGGGATCCGGCCCGTCGGGGCTTACCTGCGCGGGAGATCTGGCAAAGAAGGGCTATCAGGTCACGGTGTTTGAGGCACTTCACCTCGCTGGAGGCGTTCTGGTGTACGGAATTCCCGAATTCCGTCTTCCAAAGGCAATAGTACAAAAAGAGGTAGATACGCTCAAGGCTTTGGGCGTTCAGATACAGACAAACGTTATTGTGGGCAAGACTATCACGATAGATGAGCTTTTTGATGAGGGCTTCGAGGCGGTTTTTGTAGGAAGCGGCGCGGGACTTCCCAGATTTATGGGTATCCCCGGAGAATCCCTTAAGGGCGTTTACTCCGCAAACGAGTTCCTTACAAGAAGCAATCTTATGAAGGCGTACAGAGAAAGCTCCACAACACCTATAATGAAAGCTAAAAAAGTCGCCGTTGTCGGCGGCGGAAACGTGGCTATGGACGCGGCACGCACCGCGCTCCGTTTGGGAGCTGACGAGGTGTCTATAGTATACCGTCGCTCGCTCGATGAGCTCCCCGCAAGAGCCGAAGAGGTCGAGCACGCTATGGAGGAGGGCATCAAGTTCCGAGTACTCAATAACCCTGTTGAAATAATCGGATACAACAATCCCGGCGACAAGAGGGATCCCAAAAACGGATTCGTTACTGGTATGAGGTGTGTCCGCTGTGAGCTCGGAGAATCCGACGAAAAGGGAAGAAGACGTCCCGTGGAAATACCCGACAGTGAATGGGTTCTTGACGTGGATTGTGTCATAATCTCTATCGGAACGTCACCAAATCCTCTTATAAAGTCCACCACTGAGGGCCTTGAGGTCAACCGTCACGGTGGCATCATCGTCGAGGAAGAAACGGGTAAGACGTCCAAGCACGGAGTTTGGGCTGGCGGTGACGCAGTCACCGGTGCGGCTACAGTTATTCTCGCAATGGGTGCGGGTAAAACTGCGGCGAAAGCCATTGACGAGGAATTAAGCAAATAAAAAACAATACTTATAAAAAGGAGAGATGCACATGGGATTTTTGACAGGTAAGACCCTTTTGGTAACGGGCGGCGGACGAGCTGTCCTTGCAAACGGCTCGGCGGGCTCTATCGGATACGGTATTGCGACCGCATACGCAAAAGAGGGCGCAAACATTGTTATAACAGGTCGAAATCAGCAAAAGCTGCTCGACGCAAAGGAAGAGCTTGAACGTCTTTATAACGTAAAGGTACTTCCCATAGCGGCAGATATTTCTGCAGGTCAAGACAACGCCAAGATCGCCAAGGAAGTGGTTGAAAAAGCCATCGCGGAATTTGGACGTATCGACGTGCTTATAAATAACGCGCAGGCATCTGCATCGGGCGTAACTATTGCGGATCAGACGACAGAGCAATTTGATCTGGCAATATATTCGGGACTATACGCATCCTTCCACTACATGCAGGCTTGTTATCCTTACCTTAAGGAGAGCCGTGGAACAGTTATCAATTTTGCATCGGGCGCAGGCTTGTTCGGAAATTTCGGACAGTGCTCTTATGCCGCCGCAAAGGAGGGAATACGCGGCCTTACAAGAGTTGCGGCTACCGAATGGAGCAAGGACGGCATCAACGTAAACGTTATCTGCCCTCTGGCTTGGACGGCACAGCTTGAGCAATTCAAGAACGCCTATCCGGAAGCCTTCGAAAAGAACATCCATACTCCCCCTATGGGCTACTTTGGAGATCCCGAAGCAGACATCGGCAGAGTGTGCGTACAGCTCGCTCACCCTGATTTTAAATACCTAACGGGCGAGACTCTAACTCTTGAGGGCGGTCTCGGACTTCGTCCTTGATCCTTTGATATCAGGTAAAACTTCTCGCAGAATCTTGCGTGCGGGATTTTATATAATTAACTTTTGTATTAAAATATTTAAGGAGGGCTAAAAAATGGCTCATTTAAGTGATGCGTCTGTTGCAAAAATCACAGCGATATGCGACAGATATGCCGACGAAAGAACACCCTTGATGATGATCCTCAGTGACATTCAGAAGGAATATGGATATATTCCGCTGGAAGTTCAGGAGCTTGTCAGCAAGAAGACCGGAATCAGTGTTTCCGAGATCTACGGTGTTGTAACATTCTACTCTTTCTTCTCCTTGAAGCCCAAGGGCAAGTACGTTGTAGGCGTTTGCCTTGGTACCGCTTGCTACGTTAAGGGTGCTCAGCAGGTTATCGACAAATTCTCCGAGCTTCTCGGAGTAGCTCCCGGTGAGACCACCGAGGACGGTATGTTCACACTCGACGCACTTCGTTGCATCGGCGCGTGCGGTATCGCTCCCGCGGTTTCCATCAACGGTAAGGTTTACCCCAAGGTTGAGGTTTCCGGAATTGCTAAGATCATTGAAGATCTTCGCAACCAGGCTTAATGAAGGAGGACAGAGAACATGATTAAGAATTTTGAAGAGCTTGCTCAGCTGCAAGCAGTATGCACTGCTACAATGAGCGATAAGTTCAGCGGCAAGGGTGAAAAAAGAGCAATAGTTCTTTGCGGCGGTACAGGATGCCTTTCCTCCAACTCCGCAGAGATCAAGGCAAAGATCGATGCACTTCTCGAGGAGAAGGGTCTTACCGAGAGAGTTTCCTGCAACATAGTAGGATGCTTCGGCTTCTGC
>CAJGCF010000039.1 GCA_904501865.1 uncultured Clostridia bacterium | reverse complement strand
TCTCGGGTGCCTTTGTGCCAACGATAATATGTCCGCAGTTGCGGCACTCCCAAACCTTTACCTCGCTCTTTGCAAACACCTCTGCCATTTCAATATTCTTAAGAAGCGCGCGGTATCTTTCCTCGTGGTGTCTCTCAATTGCCGCCACAAGACGGAACTTAGCCGCAAGCTCCGAGAAGCCCTCCTCCTCGGCGGTCTTTGCAAAGCCATCGTACATATCGGTCCACTCGTAGTTTTCACCCTCTGCCGCGTGAAGAAGATTCTCCGCGGTGTCTCCAATGCCGCCCAGCTCCTTGAACCACATCTTTGCGTGCTCCTTTTCATTGTCCGCGGTCTTGAGGAAAAGCGCAGCTATCTGCTCATAGCCCTCTTTCTTTGCCTTTGACGCAAAATATGTATATTTGTTTCTTGCCTGGGATTCGCCCGCGAAAGCGGCTTCAAGATTCTTCTCGGTCTGTGTTCCTGCGTATTTGTTGCTCATTTTATTTTCCTCCAATATAAAAATTCAGTGACGCATATCACCACTTTAAGTATATAATACCATATTTATTAAAATTTGTCTATGTTTTTTTGAATTTTATTTAAAAATACCGTCGGGTTTCCCGACGGTATTTTTAACTATTAGTCAGTGATGTAAGGAAGCAATGCTACCTGACGAGCACGCTTAATAGCTGTATTGAGCTCACGCTGGTGTACGGCGCATGCACCGGAAATTCTTCTGGGAAGAATCTTACCGCGCTCGCTGATGAACTTTCTGAGCTTTGCGGAATCCTTGTAGTCAATGTAGGAAACCTTATCTGCACAGAAGATACATACCTTTTTTCTCTTTGCACGCATAGCGGGGCGTGCAGGACGAGTGTTCTCTGTTCTATCCATCTTATGAAATCCTCCAATTAAATTTTGTTGACGGCTTTCCTTTTATCAGAAAGGAAGATCGTCGTCTGTCTTTATCTCCTCAAACTTGGGGGCTGTGCCCGAAGGTGTGGAGAATGCGGGAGCAGGCCCACCAAATCCCTCTCCGTCGTCTCCGCCAAAGGAGCCTGCGGACTCGGATCTGCTATCTACGAACATTACCTCATCGGCAACGATGTCCGTTCTGTAATGCTTCGTGTTCTGCTGGTCTGTCCATGTGCTGTTCTGTATAGTGCCTACAACACAAATAGAAGAACCTTTTCTGAAGTAACGGGAAACGAACTCAGCGGTCGTTCTCCATGCGGTTACGTTGAAAAAGTCTGTCTCGGTCTGCTGTGCGGAGTTCTTGTTATATCTGCGATTCACAGCGATGCTAAAGGAAACAACAGCGATGCCGCTCTGTGTCTGCTTGAGCTCAGGATCCGCAGTCAATCTTCCGCCAAGAATAACCTTATTAAAATTAAAATTAGCCATAATAATCTCCATTCCGCCGCTCGCGGCGACATAAATATGGTTAATAAATTTTGCCATTCGGGCAAAACTCGCGCGTGAAAAAGCTTATCTGCATATAAAAGCGGAAGTAACTTTCACGCCGACCTCTTACGCTCAAATGTGGAATTATTCAGCGTCGGTCGTCTCGGTAGCCTCTTCTGTAGCTTCAACAGGAGCAACTTCTTCAGCTTCTTCTGCAGGAGCAGCTTCTTCCTTAACGGTAGGAACAGGCTCAAAGTCAAGTTTAACCGTCATGGAACGCATGATAGACTCGTCAATGTTAAAAAGACGGTCAAGCTCTGCCAAGAAAGAAGGAGCAGATTTGTGTGTAACAACGGTGTAGTAGCCTTCAGGCATATCGTTGATAGGATAAGCAAGACGACGCTTGCCCCACTGAGCGACCTCGATGATCTCTCCGTTGGAAGCTATCAAGCCTGTGAACTTCTCTACTGTTGCTGCAGTAGCCTCTTCACCGTTAGATACGTCGGTGATGAACAGAGTTTCATAAGAATTGATTACGTTTTCCATTTTTTATACCTCCCTATGGACTTTATATCGACCGCACTGTGTCTTTTGTGCGGTAGAGAGACGGTTTTTGCATCTAAAACCGTACCATCGTAGAATTATATCATAAAAAAGAGTTTTTGTCAATAGTATAAATGAATTTTTTGTAAAAATTTATTTTAAAAAAAGCTGGTTATGAATATTTCAAGTCCAATGGCTATCAATATGGTTCCGCCAAGTATTCCCGCCTTCCCCGCGAGCTTCGTTCCTGCCTTTTGTCCAATAAAAAGTCCAAACATACATATTATAAACGTCACAATGGCGATAACAACTGCGGAAACGAGCGCCGCAAACCATTCGTATTCCGCTATGGTAAAGCCCACGGATAATGCATCAATAGACGTGGCTACTCCCTGAACAAGAAGAGCGCCGAGTCCTATTTTATTGCACTCTACCTCTCCATCTTTGTTCTTGATGCCCTCGTAAAGCATCTTGCCTCCTATAAAGCACAGTAGTACCAAGGCTATCCACGGTATGCATTTTTCAAACCATACAAAGTGCTGAACTATCGTATGTATACACACCCAGCCAAGCATTGGCATAAGTGCCTGAAAGAAAGCAAAAAGACCTGCCACACCGCACATTTTTCGAGTCTTCATGCAAGGCTCGTTAAGCCCGTTGGCAAGTGATACCGAGAAGGCATCCATAGCAAGTCCAACTCCAAGTAGTATGCTTTCTGCAAAAAACACGAAATTAAACATTTTAATCCTCTTTATTTCAACGAAATTCGGGTAAGCCACGCCTATCCCTAAAACAAATCAATATACTCGTAATTCTAACATTTTGAGCCTGTTTTGTCAATAGGTTAACCATGAAATTTTTTATTTTTGCTCTATTGACTTAATTTCAATAATATGATACAATAAATTCAGTAAACATTTTATCAAAAAAATGCGAAAGGACAGAAATTTTATGGATTTCACTGTTGAGCTTTTGAAATATCCAACCGAAGAGGATTGGATGCTATGTAAGCTCTGTACCCTCAATACTGTTGGAAAGACCAGCACAAAGCTCCCCACAGCCGAGTGGAGACACAAGCTTCTCCTATCCGAGCACAGCCCTATCCGCACGCTTAATTTCTGCATAAAGATGACTCTCCCCTATTACGTATCGGTGCATTTCTGCCGCCACTTCATTGGAGTTACACACTTTGTTCAAAGCCAGAGAAACGATCGCCAGGAAAACTACGACAGAACAAAGGCTCCACAGGACTCTCCTGTCTCTCACATGATGTACATAAACGCGCAGGAGCTTATGTTTATGGCTCGCCGCCGTCTCTGTATGCAGGCAGATCCCTTTACCCGAAATGTAATGAATGAGATATGCCGACTGGTCGAGGAGCAGTGCCCCGAGTTTGTGGGTACACTTGAGCCTATGTGCTCCTACCGAGGCGGAAGATGCACGGAATTCAACCCTTGCGGACTTTATAAAAAATATCTTACGGGAAAAGACGAATAACAGACTATAAGCGGTGTGCATTTCTGCACACCGCTTTATTGGTCAACAGTTACCTGTCATTATCTCAATTATCTTTTTGTCCGTTTCCTTCATACCGTCGTGACCGAGAACGGATATGTTGCGTATAGTATTTTCAACGCCGTTGCTTACAAGTCCTTCTCCGCTAAAGAATTGGCAACCCTCGCAATACATTTCGTAACCCATAATTCCCGCGTCTACTGCCATAGCTATCTTTGCCGCACACGACGCCTTAGCGCCGTCACAGATTATACCGCTTGATATAGCGAGAGAATTCACGATGGTATGATTTATAACAGACAGATCGCGTGTCATAAGATATGCTATACCCGCTCCCGCTCCCGCACCTGCGCTTACCGCGCCACAGTACGCCGAAAGACGTCCTATTCCATTTTTGAGATGAAGCGTCACAAGATTTGAAATCACGAGAGCTCTGTAGAGTTCCTCTTTTGTTTTGGAGTAATGCTCTGCGTATATTATAACTGGCAGGCTCGCCGTCATACCCTGATTTCCGCTGCCCGAATTGATGACAACGGGCATATCGCAGCCGCCCATTCTCGCGTCCGAGCCCGCTGCCGCCGCCGCGCAAGCAAGAGTTCTTACATCTTGATTTCTGTGAGACAATATCTGTCCTATGCGCGCGCCGTAATTGTTTTTAAGTCCCTCGTTAGAAATCGCGGAGTTGTACTCTATCTGACGTGAAATACATTCATTTACTTCAGAAAGCTCCACCCTATTCGCAAACTCAAATATATCGCATATTTTAAGAAGCTCGTATCCTACATTATCTTTATTCTGCTCAGAATCAGATTTCTCAACGTACACGCATTTTCCGTTTTGAATTATCTCCACCACGTTGGTGTGCTCATCCTCAATATGCACAGACGCCCACTTGTCACCCTTGCGGGCAGTCACGATAAGATCAAGCACGTGATCGGTATCAAGGCTTGTGACACTAAAGCTTACTTCTTTCATTTTATCAGCGAGCTGGATCTCCTGCTGTGGCGTCACGCCCGAGATAACCTCAAGACCGCGCTCTGCGTCTCCATAAAATATTCCGACCGCCGCGGCAGTCTCAAGTCCTACAAGACCGTTACTGTGAGGGACGGCCACGCTTTTTACGTTCTTGATAATATTTCCACTCGCCTGTATTGTGACCTCGCTCGGCATATCCCCGAGCACCTCTCTTGCACGGGCGGCACAAAAAGCCACCGCAATGGGCTCGGTACAGCCCATTGCGGGAACAAGCTCTCTTTTCAATATTTCAACGTACGCTTTATATACAGTGTTATCCATTCTGTTCCTCTTTTGATGATTATAAGAATATTATACTTAATTTTTCATACCTTGTCAATACAAAAACAGTCACGTTTTTTAGAACGTGACTGCTTTTGTGTTTTGGTTATTTTATAGCTGTTTTATCCTTCTGGATAACGTCGTGCGCTCCGCCCTCTACGATACTTGTCGCAGAAACGAGCGTCAACGTCGCCTTTTCCTGAAGCTCGGGAATAGTCAACGCTCCGCAGTTGCACATAGTGGATTTGACCTTGGCAAGTGACATCGCCACATTGTCCTTGAGCGTTCCCGCATAAGGAACGTAAGAATCAACTCCCTCCTCAAAGGAAAGCTTTTTATCTCCGCCGAGGTCGTATCTCTGCCAGTTTCTCGCACGTGCCGAGCCCTCGCCCCAGTATTCCTTATAATAGGTTCCGCCAATGCTGACCTTGTTGGAGGGAGATTCGTCAAATCTTGCGAAATATCTTCCAAGCATTACAAAATCCGCACCCATAGCAAGAGCCAAGGTTATATGGTGGTCATAAACTATGCCGCCGTCCGAGCATACGGGAACGTAGATACCTGTTTCCTCGAAGTATCTGTCTCTTTCCGCGCAAACGTCAATAAGAGACGTTGCCTGACCGCGTCCGATTCCCTTTGTTTCGCGGGTGATACATATAGAACCACCGCCGATGCCGACCTTGATGAAGTCCGCTCCGCACTCAGCCAAGAATCTGAATCCTGCCGCGTCTACCACGTTACCTGCACCAACCTTTACACTGTCGCCGTAGTGCTCGCGTATCCACGCGATAGTTCTCTGCTGCCACTCGGAAAATCCTTCCGAGGAGTCGATACAGAGCACGTCCGCTCCCGCCTCGATGAGCGCGGGAACTCTCTCTGCGTAGTCTCTTGTATTGATGCCTGCTCCTACTACGTATCTCTTCTGAGAGTCAAGGAGCTCATTGGGATTCTGCTTGTGAGAGTCGTAGTCCTTACGGAATACAAAATATCGGAGCTTCTGGTTTTCGTCTATTATAGGCAGAGAATTCAATTTATGATCCCAGATTATATCGTTTGCTTCCTTGAGGGTAGTTCCCTCCTTTGCGCATATGAGCTTATCAAAGGGAGTCATAAACTCTGACACCTTGGTTTCACGAGCCATACGGCTTACACGGTAGTCACGTCCCGTAACTATTCCGAGCAGCTTTCCCTCCGACGTGCCGTCCTCTGTGACCGCAACGGTAGAATGTCCCGTTTTTTCCTTAAGTGCGATTATATCGGCAAGAGTTGCATCGGGGCTGATATTGGAATCACTTGTAACAAAGCCTGCCTTATGATTCTTTGCGCGTCTTACCATATCGGCCTCATCCTCAATACTCTGAGAGCCGTAGATGAAGGAAACTCCTCCCTCGGTCGCGAGCGCAACGGCGAGTCTGTCTCCCGATACCGACTGCATTATCGCCGACACCATAGGAATATTCATCATTATAGCAGAAGCCTCACCCTTTTTATATTTGACGAGTGGGGTTTTGAGACTTACGTTTGTGGGAATACACTCGCTGGACGAATATCCGGGAATAAGCAGATATTCGTTGAAAGTATGTGAGGGCTCACTTATAAACTTTGCCATATTTTTTCTCCTTCTCTGAATCTTGATAACTTATCAGTTGTAAATGGGGTACTTTTCACAGAGTGCGATGACTTCTCTGGTTATCTGCTCCTTATTTGCTTCAAAATCAGTAGCAACCAGCTTCATCCACTTTGCTATCATTTTCATTTCATCCTTGCCAAAGCCTCTGGTGGTAACCGCGGGAGTTCCTACGCGGATTCCGCTTGTTACAAAGGGCTTTTCGGGATCGTTTGGGATAGCGTTCTTGTTCGCGGTTATATGTACCTCGTCAAGTCTGTGCTCCATCTCCTTGCCCGTTACACCAAAGGGACGAAGGTCTATGAGCATAAGGTGGTTATCAGTGTCGCCCGATACAATATTAAAGCCCTCTTCCTTAAGAGCTTGACAGAGCACCTTGGCATTATCAATAATGTTCTTCTGATACTGCTTGAACTCGTCGGTCATAGCCTCGCCGAGAGCCACTGCCTTAGCGGCGATTATATGCATAAGAGGTCCACCCTGAGTTCCCGGGAATACTGCCTTGTCTATCTGCTTTGCAAGCTCCTCACGGCAGAGTATCATTCCTCCGCGAGGACCGCGAAGAGTTTTATGCGTGGTAGTAGTAACCACATCTGCGTAAGGAACAGGACTTGGATGGAGTCCTGCGGCAACAAGACCCGCGATATGAGCCATATCCACCATATAATATGCCCCGACCTCATCGCATATCTCGCGTATCTTAGCAAAGTCAATAGTTCTCGAATATGCGCTCGCTCCCGCGATTATCATTTTGGGCTTACATTCAAGCGCTATTCTTCTTATTTCATCATAATCAAGCATTGCCGTTTCATCGGAAACGCTGTAAGGAACGATATTGAAATACTTTCCCGAAATATTTACGGGCGAGCCGTGAGACAAATGTCCTCCGTGAGCGAGATTGAGTCCCATAACGGTGTCCCCATGCTCCAAAAGTGCAAAAAATACCGCAAGATTCGCAGAAGCTCCGCTATGAGGCTGTACGTTGGCATGCTCAGCTCCAAAAAGCTTTTTTGCACGCTCGCGTGCAATGTCCTCTACGACATCGACACACTGACATCCGCCATAGTAACGCTTACTGGGAAATCCCTCGGCATATTTATTGGTAAGCACCGTACCTGCGGCAAGAAGAACCGCCTTTGATACAATGTTCTCCGATGCTATAAGCTCAATGTTGTGCTGCTGACGCGCCAACTCAAGTGAGCAGGCATCTGACACCTCTTTGTCATAGTTTACAAGCTCATCAAAAAAATTCATTTTTCGTTCCTTTCTGACTTATTCTAAATTAAATATTATTAAATCTCATTATACTATATCGGGAGCTAATTGTCAAGCGGGTATTTGGATTTTAACAAATTTTGTCATATTGTAACGAATAAGAATAAAATTTATATTAATTCTCTATTTTTTCTTACAAACACAAGCGATAAAAGTCATAAAACATCCTCAATCCATATAAAAATTTATATGAACGACTCTTATTGGAGACACATTGATGAAAAACAGATTTTTGCTTTATGCCATATTATATTTTTTTATATCTACGGCTATCTTGGTTCTTCTTTGCTTTGTATTCGGGATATTTGACACAGATGAAGGTTCAACACAGACAAGTGCAACTCCGACTCGCTATACGACGGTCATTATTGACGCGGGACATGGCGGGGAGGACGGAGGAGCCTCATCTGCGTCAGGTCTTGTGGAAAAGGATGTCAACCTCGAAATATCCAAAATGATAGCGGATATGCTCCGAGCAAGCGGAGTAAACGTAGTAATGACACGCGAGGACGACCGACTGCTCTACGACAGAAACGTGAACTATCAAGGCCGCAAGAAAAAGCTCGACCTTGCCGCACGTCTAACCATTGCGGAAAATACTCCCGATAGCATTTTCGTGAGCATCCACATGAACTCCTTTACAATCCCCAAATATTCGGGACTTCAGGTATGGTATTCGCAAAACAATCCCGACTCCATGGTGCTCGCGGAAATAATACGTACCTTCAATCAGGATAAGCTTCAAAATAACAACACCAGAAAAACAAAGGCGGCAACAAGCTCTATATTTCTTCTTGACAAAGCAACCTGCCCAGCGGTGCTTATTGAGTGCGGATTCCTCTCAAACGCAGAAGAGGCGGCGAGATTTGAAAGCACGGAATATAAACAACAGGTTGCCTTCGTAATCTTTTGCTCGATAATGGAATTTTTGGGTAGCGACGATTAAAAACAAGCAAAAGCCTTGCTCATTTTTTGTTTATGTCAAAGAGATTCCAAGGATACACGTCGGGTGGAAGGCTGTTGTAGCATATCTTGCTTTTTGTTACAGGGTGAGTAAATTCAACTCTTTGCGACCAAAGCGCGCAGGTAGTCTTATTGTCTCGGCTGCCGTACTTTCCGTCACCCACAAGAGACATTTTTCTTGACGCGAATTGAACTCTTATCTGATGAGTGCGTCCCGTTATGAGCTCAACCTCGACCAGCGAGATTTTTTGTCCATCGGCACTCTCTGCCGTATCAAGCAGTCGGTAATATGCCAACGCCTCTTTAACGCCCTGACGCTTTTTGTCACACACAAAGGACTTGTTTTTACGTCGGTCGTGGTACAGAAGATCGCGTAGCTCCCCCTCTCTCTCCTCGGGTACGCCGTGTACGACGGCAAGGTAAGTCTTTTTATAATCGCCCGATGAAACAAGAGCCGAAAGCTTACCCGTCATATCCTCGCGCTTTGAATATATCATTACGCCGCCCGTAGCGGTATCAAGGCGGTGGACAAGCCCAACGTACGACTCCTCACCCTTCTCCGCCCTGTACCACAACAAAAGCGTTATCATATCCTCTTTCCCACTACTGCTCACCTGCGACTCTACCCCTACGGGCTTTTCGCAGGCTATCAGATATTTATCTTCAAATAATATTCTCATAATAATTCTCCGTAGAATTCATTATAAAGATATTATATCACTTTATTCTCAAAAAAACAAGGCCTTTCAATTTTGTCGTAGGCAAGGCGCACCGGAAAAAGCAAGGCGAAGGCGTAGTTTGCTACGTATAGCCGCTTTCGAGGAGCAACGCAGCATATGGCAAAAGTCAAAGGTCGCGGAAATAGATAAGGGGTGCGTGTCCCGCACCCCTTATCTATGTCTCAGCGAAGAATTAGTCAGCGTATACGCTTACCTGCTTCTTTCCGCCTGCCTTATGCTCAAACTTTACCTTACCGTTGATAAGAGCAAAAAGAGTATCATCCTTACCGATACCAACGTTGTTACCGGGATGGATAGCTGTTCCTCTCTGTCTTACCAAAATATTGCCGGCAAGAACTGCCTGACCGTCAGCTCTCTTAACGCCGAGGCGCTTGGATTCGCTATCACGGCCGTTCTTGGTAGAACCGACACCCTTCTTATGAGCAAAGAACTGTAAACTAAGCTTTACCATTATCTTTACCTCCTAGTAATTGATCTTGTTGCACTACGTGCGTGTTGTTGTGTACGACTCAATCGTCGTAGGGTCTGTCTTGGATCGCAACATCTAAATAGTCGTAGTATTCCTCAATCAGATCCTCGATCTGCTTGTAATATGCCAAGAAAATTCCCGACACCGCATATCTTTTGAGCTCGTCCTCCTCAAACTCGGGAAGCGCGGCTCTTGACCTGACGCGAATATTAGTTGTTTTTTCATCAATATCATAATCAATGGAGGATGCGTACGCAACCTCTACGGTATTGATTATAAGCATTGTCATAGCGGAAAGTGCCGCGCAAAGCACGTCGTCTCCCTCTTCACCAAATCCTGTGTGACCCTGCTCCTCAAATCCGTAAAAAACTCCGTCACTGCGAAAAAATACTATTTTCGTCATAACGTTCAACCAACGATAGATGTGATCTGGATCTTTGTGTAAGGCTGTCTGTGACCGATCTTCTTCTTCGAATCCTTCTTCGCCTTGTACTTAAGGACATAGATCTTCTTGCCCTTACCGTTCTTTACAACAGTACCTTTAACAACAGCACCCTCAACTGTGGGAGTACCTGCCTTAAAGCCTGCCTCAGTCGACAAAGCAACTACCTTGTCAAATGCGATCTCGTCGCCTTCATTGCAGTCAAGCTTTTCAACAAAGATAATATCCTGCTCTGTTACCTTATACTGCTTTCCGCCGGTTTCGATTATTGCAAACACGAAAAGCACCTCTCTTTCATTAAGTCTCGCTATGATGGCGGAGCCTTTTGAGCACACTTAAAAAAGCCATTTTTATGCGGCATATAATTATAACATTAAGAAAACAGTTTGTCAAGTCTTTTTTTGAATATTTTTAAGGTTTTTTGCATATTTTATCAAAAAGTCCAAAAAGAGCGTCTTTTGGCTTGACACCGCATCGGGATTCTATTATAATTATTTATATATCTCGCATTTCAAACGGTGTTATTATGAAAAAGATTGAATTAAAGAAAATATATCTTGACGTAAAACGACCTATGCTTGATAAAAGCATCGACGCTTTTATGTCAAGCTCTCATCCTAGCAGAGCAGACGTCAGCAGAGCTTGCTCAACAAGTCTTTCTACCTCGGGAAAGGTCGCAGCGGCACTTATTCAAGGAAACTTTATGTCAGAGCGACTTTACGCTCGTAAAAATGAGAAAAAGCCCTGCTTACACCTTTCTCTGAATGAGGAGCTCGGTGTTATGGTCATAAATCTGTCCTCTGAGATATATGCCATCAACATACTCGGCGGTAATCTTTCAAGCTTGTTTCACGATTCTTACTCGGCTTCAGACGACATATCGCTTGAGGACGATCTTCTGACTTTTTTCTCTCGTTTGGGCATTAGGGCAAAAAGATCGGGGGTACGATTCAACACGATATGCGTTCTTGTTTCCGACGATGCCAAATATGCGCAACACCGCATCCCCGCCATTGATGATTCCGAAAGAATATCGCGCGTTATCTTCTCTGTGTTCGGCAAGCTTCCCATCTCATTTGTAACTGTATCACAGGCAATATCGGGAGCTATAAAGTACGGTATTATGCCGAACACCGACGAATTTAAGGGAGCCTCATATATCTTTGCGGGCAGTCGTCTCTTTGCGTGTCACGTTTTTCCTGACGGCAAACCCTGGCTTTGTAATCTTAAGGACCTGATTGTAGAAAATGATACGACATTAGGCAAACAGATATGTGTAATCTCACAAAAATATATGACGGACGAGCTGGCCGTTCGACTGACGAACTTCATGAGCTGTGCCTTCGGTTCTCAAACCGTCATACTCGAATCCGACAGGTTTTCCTTCACCGAGGAGATGCTTCACAAAATTGCCAAGTCCTATGCCAAAGCAGATGCGCTTATGCCGAGGATAATAGCAAAAAAGGGCCTGCCCTCAATAAGCGTTCAGGGTGCGGCTATAACGGCTATTTCTAAGCTCATCAAATCCTATCTCGTTGCAAGTAATGAAAAATAGAAATACAGGAGAGCAAGCTTTTGGTTGCTCTCCTGTATTTCTATTACGGTTAAATTATGCCCTGGAAGAAAGGTCCTCTTTAACCTTGGATGCCTTACCTACTCTGCCACGGAGGTAGTAGAGCTTAGCACGACGAACCTTACCCTTGCGGATAACGTCAACTGCTACTACGTTGGGAGAGTGGAGGGGGAACGTCTTTTCAACGCCACAGCCGTAAGCGATTCTTCTTACTGTGAAAGTAGAAGATATGCCGCCCTCGTGCTTTGCGATAACAGTACCCTCGTACATCTGAATTCTTTCTCTCGTACCCTCTACGATCTTGTTGTGTACACGTACGGTGTCACCGATATTGAACTGGGGTACCTCTGTTTTGAGTTGCTCGTTTGTAAAAGCCTTAATAAGATCCATAAAGCCCTCCTTAAAATCCGGATGTTCATGCGAGCATTGCAGCGGACCACCCTTGTACTATTGTGTTTTCACACGCAAAGATGATTATATCATATTTATTCTTTTTTTGCAAGAGTCAAGCAAAAAAAGTTATGAATAATTTGTAAATTATTTCAATTTATGCTTATCTCGACCTTTGAGTGATAAAAGCACGTCTCTACAGCCGAGAAAAATGTCCTTTCCGCTAATGACCAGGCTCGCAGCGAGAATGGCGCAGGATATCAATATTCCTCTCACTTCTCCGCCCCACACAGTCATTATTACGGCTATTGCCGTGATTAACAGAGTGTTTATAATGAGCTTGACGGGATACATATTGAACGGTATAAATTTTCTCATCGTCAAAGCTCTTATCAAAAATACTATAAAATAGCTCACGTAGGTAGCCACCGACGCTCCTATCGCTCCACATTCGGGTATCAATATTATATTGAGCGCTATATTTACGGCGGCGCCTACGAATGATGTCCAGAAAGACATTCCTGTCTTTTTTACGGTAAAATAAGCGCTTCCGAGGAATGTATCAAGTGCCGTAAACACTGTGGCCGCCGAAAGTATAGGAATATACACCCAAGCGCCAAAATATTCCTGCGCAAAGAGTATCTTGGCAAATATCTGTGCTCCGACAGCCAATATTCCTCCGCCCACAAACATCACCGCTATATAATATTTAAACACCTCGGAATAAAAGCTTGCGCATTTATCTTTGTCCTCGGATTCAGATATTGCGGAAAGCTTCCATGCATCATTGAAAATTATCACAACGTAGGTGAGCAGAGTGGGAATCTTATACGCCGCGGCGTAAAGTCCGTTCATTTCGTCCGAGCACATATACGCCACCATATATCTGTCCGACACGCCCGTTATCCACCAGAATACCGTTGAGGGTATAAGCGGGAGACAGAACTTAAGCAGCTCCTTCATAACTCCGCGGTCTATCTTTGATGAAACGAACGCACGGTAAAGCTTTGCCACAAAGAACAAAAATATTGCAGACAGAATATCCGCAAGCACGACGGACAGCACGTAACCCACAATGCCCATATCAAATCCTACGAGGAATATGATATTGAGCACCACAGTGAGCATCGTGTTCAGCACTCCCTGCCCCGCAAAGAGCTTGGTCTTGCCGATGGCACACACGTACTGCGAGCAGACGGAGTGTATATTCGACGCCAAAACGTATGCGACTATGAGCCAAATATAACTATCAAAATAGTCAAATAGGCTCAATATCGGAGAGAGCGCCAGAAAGGCAACACTTCCAATGATCATCAAAAGCGCTCCGTTTGTAAAGAAGGACTCCTTATCCACGTTTTTTGATGCCGCACCTCTGAATATCCCCTCACTCACTCCAAGGCAGGTTATAGGTATGAGCAAATTACACAGATTTGTGATAAGGTCTGCTGTACTGTACTCCGCGCTTGAAAGGTAGGAGGTATAGAAAGGAAGCATAAGAATGACGATAAGCTTTGAAACAAACTTACCGACAGTAAATATCAAGGTGTTTGAAAACAGCTTGGTGTATTTGCTCTGCATCTTTTGCTCCTTTCACGGTTTTGTTACTTAGCGGGGTCAATCTGACCCCGCTTGAGCTTTATATTATATCAATCGCAATTTTCCCAGTTGTGATAAACTTCCATAACGTCGTCGTCTTCCTCAAGCTTTTCAATAAGAAGTCCCATAAACTTGAGATCATCCTCATTGTCAAGGGTAACGCTCGTGGTAGGCACCTTGGTCTTTTCGGCGGATTCCATTGTGTATCCCGCCTCCTTGAGTGCGTCCGCGATAGCATATACATCCTCGGGAACGGTATATATCTCAAATACTCCGTCCTCACCCGAGAAGTCCTCTGCTCCCGCCTCGAGCGATGTTTCCATAAGCTTGTCCTCGTCTATCTTACCGTCCTCGTCCACAATAACGATAACGCCCTTCTCCTCAAACATAAAGCTTACGCATCCAGTCTGTCCCATATTTCCGTGGTACTTTGAGAAATAGGAGCGGATATTGCCCGCAGTTCTGTTTCTGTTATCCGTGGTAGCCTCAACGATGACAGCAACGCCTGCCGGACCGTAGCCCTCGTAAACTACCTCCTCATAGGACTCACCCGTGCCTCCGAGAGCCTTCTTACTGGTTCTCTCAATGTTATCGTTAGGCACGTTGTTAGCCTTTGCCTTCTGAATAAGGTCACGGAGCTTGGAGTTGGAGGTCGGGTCTCCACCGCCCTCTTTAACAGCTATCGTAATTTCCTTACCGATCTTCGTGAACACTTTGGCTCTCGCGGAGTCGGTCTTTTCCTTTTTGTGCTTGATGTTAGCCCATTTGCTATGTCCTGACATAT
>CAJGCF010000038.1 GCA_904501865.1 uncultured Clostridia bacterium | reverse complement strand
TTTATGAAATTTAATTGTTTTCAACTGCTTGTGCAGGCTGTTCTTCATTTTTTCTTGCGACGGGAGAGTTTTTTTGGTCAGTATCCGAGTTGTTATTTCCGTTATTATTAGGTTTATCGCCACCCGAATTTTCATCGTCACGAAGAACGTACGTCTTACCAAGCTTTTTCAGTCTTGATGCCACGATCTTTTTTACTATGTCACATATAACGGCAAACGTAGGAACTCCTATGAGAAGCCCGAAGAATCCCCAAAGTCCACCGAACAAAAGGACTGCGAACACAACTCCAAATGCCGACATCTTGATGTTTCCGCCTACTATGTGAGGATCGATGAAGTAGCCGTCGACGAACTGTATTACGCATACGAATATGACGAAATACAACACCTTTATGGGATGATCGGCTGACATAAGTATTATGAATCCCGACGGAATAGCCCCGATGAAGGGACCGAAGATAGGAATGATATTGGTAACTCCGCATATAACCGCAAGGAGCGCGGGATAGGGAATGTCCATAATGGTAAGAGCGATATAATATACAATTCCTATGATAGTTGAGTCAAGAATCTTTCCCTCAAGGAATCCGCCGAACATTCTATCCGCAAATTTGAATTCGCTGATTATAGCGCGCGTAGTCTTTTCCTTGAAGACACAATGTAAAAATATTGACGATCTCTTTGCCAAAGCTTTTCTGTTGGCAAGAAGGAATGCCGATATAACGAATCCAATGACAACGTCCACGAGAATTCCCGCGAAGTTTATCAGTCCGTTTACTATATCCATACCAAGCTGAGGGAGCAATGGGGTCAGATCCGTGCTTACCCAGTTGTTTACCCATTCCCAGAATTTATTCAGATAAGGTGCGAAATCGGGATGGTCCGCAACGAATCCTTCAAGCAAGTGATTTACCGACTCCATATAATACGGCATATTCTTTATCAGGTCTTGGATAAACTTTGTTATACTTTCGATAATTTGCGGCACGGCTATCCACAGAAGTGCGGAAAGCGCGAGAAACCACGTAATATAGGTCAATATTATAGATGTGAAGTTGGCTATTTTACGGGAGGTCTTAGGGGCGCGTTTTTTTGATTTCATAAGACCTTTTAATATGTTCTTCTCATAGAAGTTGCAGGTGGATTTCATAATGTAGGCAAATACCGCACCCAGCAAGAAGGGTCGTAGAACTGCCAAAATGGCGAGAATAGCCTGCTTGATGGAATTTCCACTATACAATAGGAAGAAATATGTGATAGCAAGGGCAAGACCTGCAAATATTATAAGGGAATAAAACAAGCCTTTTTTTAATTTTTCTTTATCCATTTTATTTCCTTTCTTCATATCGACATCGCCGTCGATACGGAATATTTATGCGATATAATAATTTTATCACAAATAAAAATCTTTGTCAAGGAATATATATACATTTGTTTATATTACTTTTATATTTTGAGTTTTGCCTCAGTTGCTTACCTCTCCCTCGGGGATATTGAGAGAGATACCCTCTATCACATCAAAAAAGCAGTTGTCGTCCTCGACCTCAATCCTCACCCCCTCAATGTGAATATAACGCAGAGACGAGAAATTGTATGAAGAGAGCGGCTTGTCGAGCGCGTCGTTGGTGTGCGCGCAGACTAGCGTCTGACCACCTGAGAATCCTGATATTATTAGAGTATGGTAGAAGTCTCCCGTTTCGTCGGCAAGCTGTACTACGTCGCCCTCAATAGCGCCCGTGCTATCCACCTCAAAGCCGTAAGGACCCACTCCACCGTTACGACTGCTAAAAGCAGTTGCTCCGGTCATAAAATCATAAAAATATTCCACGCTGCTCCACGCGGGCGCGCGGTCTGCCGAGGTTATGTAGTACCACCCGAAATCAAGAGTAAAATTCATCTGACACGAGCCTGCGTAAACGCATTGTGAAACGAAATTTGTGCAGTCTCCGCCACGTCCCGCAAAATCTATAAACAGAGGATTTCTTGAGAGCGCCCACCTGCGAGCGTATTCTACCGCTCGGGCGCGGTTATATTCCTTGTAAACTATCATAAGACTCTCCTTTTCATAATTGGATTCCTTATATTATATGATTTTTACACTGTTATAGTGAAACTGAATAACAAGCTTTGATTTGGCACAATAATCCTTTTGCAAAACAATATAAAACCGTGTAGACGGTAGAAGGAGAAGGAAATGTCAACAGATTTCAAAAACAGTGAAACAAGATTAAATCTTATGCGCGCGTTTGCGGGAGAGAGTCAGGCGAGAAACAGATATACCTTTGCGGCGTCGGAGGCGAAAAAGCAAGGCATGGAGGTGGTCGAGGCGGTCTTTACCTTTACCGCGGGGCAGGAGAAGGAGCACGCCGAGATATTCTACAACTATCTTGCCGAGCTTGCGGGGGAGAATATCACGGTTGACGGAGCCTATCCCGTGGATATAAGCAGCTCCGTGCTACAGCTTTTGCGCTACGCTCAGCACAATGAGTACGAAGAATACAACGATGCGTATAAGAACTTCGGCAATAAGGCTAAGGAGGAGGGCTTCCTGAATATTGCCAACACCTTTTACAGTATAGCCGAAATAGAAAAAACTCACGGCAACCGCTTTGGCAGGATCGCGGATATGCTTGAACAGAATAAGCTTTACGTTTCAAGCGTTGAATGTAAATGGATGTGCCTCAATTGCGGTCATATATATGAGGGCACGACGGTTCCACAGAACTGTCCGGTCTGCCACCACGACAAAGGCTATTTTATCCGCTTATCTATGGCGCCTTACGAGCAACACGATTAAGCAAACTTAACTTTAAGTCAAGCAATACGAATACGCGGCCAAATAATTAAGCAAACTTAACAAAGTTAAAGGGGCTGTCTCAAATGCAAAATTCAGAGCGTTTACGCTGGTTACCATAAAAAAGTTTAATGTGACAGCCCCTTTTGTCATAACTTTTGATGATATCGCATATTCTTTACTGACAAATATTATCTTGAAAAGGTCGGAGGAATATGTAATGGAAGATTATAAGAGACAGACAAGCGGCGGTTACGTTCAGATACCCGTAAGCGACAGGACGGTCACAGACGAGCTGTCGGGTGATTTTACGTTACCCGATTATCAGCCCGAGATAAAAAGGCTTTTGAGAATAACGGCATCGGTACTGCCGCCGTCCAAGTACATAGGCGATAACGAGGCGGAATTTGCGGGCAACGTGGACTATTACGTGCTCTATACGGGAAGCGACAACGAGGTGTACTGCGCACCGCTCACAACGGAATATAAGATAGATGTGCCCGTAGATCAGGACTCTGGGCTAAGGCTTTCAAACCTCACGGGAAGCGCGGAAATAGTTCCCGATATGATAAGCGGACGTGTAACCTCTCCACGCAAGCTCAATATCAAATGCAGACTCAAGACCAGAGCGCAGATATTCGGGGATATGACGTTTGATGACAGCTTTTCCAATCAGAGCGACGGAGAAAATCAAGTGCTCCACGGAGAGCAGACTGTGTCTAGAGCTCTTTTTGGCTCGGGCGAGGTATTGAGGCTTAGTGACGAGATCATTATAGACAACAAGGAGGGTGAGGCAAGGGTAATATCTGCAGACGGCAAGGCTTTGATGAGTGAGGTAGGCTGCTCTGCGGGCTTAGTCAACTGCAGAGGTGACTTGTATCTAAAATTGCTCATGGGACGTGAAAATACGGGAGATACCTATACGGTGACAAGGAAAATGCCGTTTTCGCAGTCCGTTGTAGTTGATGGAGTTGACTCGCAATCAAGCGCGAGTGCGCAGGCGGTTGTGACTGAGATGAACATAAACGTTGAGGACGGCAGAGTGTGCATAGACGTAGGTATGATAATAGACGCCGCGGCAAACAAGAGTGAGGACGTCACCTATATCAAGGATGTTTATTCAACAAGCCACCGTACTGATTGCAGATACAAGACGGTCACGCCGCGCGGTATAGCAAACGCATTCGTGGGCAATTTTACCCTGAGTGATTCTATGAGTCTCGAGGAAGCGGGCATATCTCCCGAATGCTCCGTATCCGACGTTATGGGCACTGTGTTTTCTGAGGAGATAAGCTTTGAGGGCGGCAAGTGCAGCGTGTCGGGCAAAGCAAAGTTCAATATGCTCCTAAAGCGTGACGGAGAGTATTCATGCTCTGACGTGGAGCTGCCATTCAGATACTCCACAGATACCAATATGCAGGCAGAAAACGCGGAGGCTATGGTGTCGGGAGAGGTCATATCCGCAAGAGCCAGAATAGATGGAGAGCGGATCGGTATAGACAGCGAGATAAGCATGTGCGGAAATATGTGGCATAACTGTGATATAAAGCTCTTGGACGACGTGGATTTTGGTGAGGAGCTGAAGTTCAGCAGGGGAGAGTACGTCGTGTGCTATCCTTCCAGAGATGATACCCTCTGGAGCGTGGCAAAGAGATACGGCGCTACCATATCCTCGCTTTCACAGAACAACAAGATAAGTGCGTCGGATTCTCCCGATTCAAGTGATTCTCTTGACGGAATAAATTATCTTATAATCTAACGTAAAAAACGCTTTTATCCGCAAGGATAAAAGCGTTTTTTGTTATCCTGCGAAGAGCAGGAGACCGAGAAGCAGGATAAATTCGTGGTCGGTCTCTCCGCACTCGCTTCCCGACAGATAGACCAGAAGCATCATTCCGAGAATCAATAGCTCCTCGCCACCTATTCCGTGCCCAAAAGGAAAATGGCTTGACATAAATTTTGACGACGGAATAAGAGACGAGAATATAGATCCCGTGGGCTTATCCTCGTTTTTTTGATACGTCTCTGTTGCTTGAGGCACAAGTGCATTGCTGGGTGGGATATAGGGCTCATGCACTTGGGTATCCGATACGGAGGGATCGCGCATAGGCTCGGGTGGGATATCCGATCTCTGTAAAGGTACATCCCTTGGAGGAGTTTGTCTTACGGGAGGGGGCATGTCGTTGTAATATCCCGATGAGCCAAAGGCGCTCCCACCGTAATTTTCGGGGATCTTGACTTGATTTTTGGCGGAATTAGGTGCTCTTACGTACATCTTGTCACCCCCTAAAGAGTTTTTAGTATATCGCCCAGATGGGCGAGCTTTATGATATAGTCTATGGCGACCTGTCTGTCCGAGCTAAGATAGGGCTTCATGGCACAAAGCAGAGCCGAGCGTGAGTCTGTGTATTTGTGCGAAGCTTTTGCCGTGGGAGAGACGGCACTCGCGGCTATCGTATTCTCGCCCTTGTCAAATTCCTGTGCCGCGGGCTTTGCCACGTTTCCGGAGAGCCCTGATTTTCCAAGCATATCAATTATGGGCTTGATGCTGGATATTATGCTTGGAAGCTTTGCTATAAGCTCGGGATTTGCCAGAAGGGAGGAAAGTATATCTCCAGAGGGAGCGGTCGAGGCGCTTTGTGATGCGCTGTCGGCAGAAGATCTCTGGGCGGCGGTGTCCTGCGGCGAGCCCGAGGGCTTAGACGATAGCTTTGAGAGCAGCTCGTTGAGTATGTTATTCTGCAGAGCCTCGTCGGAAGAATTTGTGTTGATATCCGAATTGCTCATAGCCTCAAAATCCTTTTTTGCCGTTTTTGTAGTTTTGTATAAGCTCAGTAGCACGGGATATATCGCCGTCAGTAGCCATTCCGAGCGCAGCACGTAGTCCCTTGAGCTCGGCGGGACCAATGTTTATCGAATCAGCAGGGATACCCGCATCGCCTGCTATTTTTTTGATTATAACGGCGAGGTGTTGGTCATCGAGTGTGAGAAGCATATCAATAGCCTTTTTATCAAGCATCATAATAAAATCCTTTCCGCCGCGTAAGCGACCTTGCAGTAGAGTTCATTTTCATTTTATGAAAAAATAAAAATTGTGTGATAGGTGTAGACAAAGTCGCGATGAAATGTTATAATAATAAGGTGATAATATAAAATTTGGAAAGAGTGAAAAATGGAAATACTCGTGCTTTCAGATTCACACGGAAGACGTGATAAGATAGAAGAAGCAATAAAAAGACAGATAAAGAAGCCCGATGCCGTGATATTTCTCGGCGACGGACTGCGTGATATGACGAGTGCGAATATAGGTGACGTGCCGTTGTTCACGGTACGCGGAAATTGCGATGCAGGCGGATTGTTTTACGATAACAACACTCCCGACGAGCAGTGTTTAATACTTGGAGATAAAAGGATATTTTTCACTCACGGACACAGATACGGAGTAAAGAGCACACTCTCGCCGCTCATATCCGAGGCGGCAAAAAGGGGCGCGGATATACTGATTTATGGGCACACTCACGAGGCAACCGAGCTTACACTCACAAGAGACAACGACTACGGAATAAAATTAGAAAAGCCCCTGAGTATTATGAATCCTGGCAGTATAGGCTCGTATCCGTATTATTTTGGCGTTATTACGGTTGATAGAGAAGGCAGAGTCCTGCTCTCACACGGCTATGTATAAAAAAGGGAATGAGATTCCTCATTCCCCATATATTCATATTTGAGCGGGCTCGGCTATCTCGCTGTCTGCGTTTGCCAATGCCTCCTCATAAGCGGCGACGACTGCCTCCTCAAGCATACTTCTGAATTGAGCATTGATAGGATGTACTATGTCGCGGTATGTGTCGTCGGGATTTTTTCTGCTGGGCATTACGATGAAAAATTTGTCACGGGCGTTGATGACCTTGATGTCGTGGACTGCGAGCTGACCGTCAAAGGTCACAGAAACGACTGCCTTCATAGGTCCTTCATCAAAAAGCTTTCTTACCTTGATATCTGTTATCTGCATGATTTTTTCCTCCGTTGATTTATTGCAGTATTTGATTTTGAAATTTATAGGCTTCAAATATAGACTTTTTATTCGGCTTTCCTTACAAAATTATTATACATTTCTTATGTGACGGCTATTCAAATGTATATGGATTTTTTTGTGAAGAGTTGGCAAAAATAAGTAAATGTTTTTAGTCAAATAAGAGGATATTTGTGAATATACATATAATAAAGTCGTTATTTGTAAAAAGGAGTTGAATTAAGTTGTCCACACCAAATACTCATATAGGATACCTTAAAATAGGCGAGATAATGTCCTGCGCGAAGGATAAGGATATATTCTTTCTCGGTGCGGGTGGTATAATGATGTCGTCATTGGCACTTCTTACCAAAAAATCAGGATTTTGTGTAAGAGGCTCCGACAGATGCCGCTCCTCACTTACGCAAAAGCTTGAGAATAGCGGAGTCAATATGTTCTACGGTCACTCGGCAGAGAATCTCGGAGACAATACGGGTGTCGTGGTCTATACCGTGGCAGTGTCGCCCGATAATCCCGAATACTGTGAGGCTCTCTCTAAAGGAATACCGCTCATATCGAGAGCAGACTATCTCGGATACATAATGACCGAATACAAGAACCGCATCGGTATTGCGGGAATGCACGGAAAGAGCACCTGCACCTCGATGTGCGCGCAGATATTTCTTGATAGTGCCAAAAGCGGAAGAAGCAGTGAGCCCACAATAGTCTCAGGTGCGGAATATGCCTCTATGGACGGTGCGTATTATATAGGTGAGCGTGATAATTTCGTGTTTGAGGCGTGCGAATATATGGATAGCTTTCTTGACTTTAACCCCACAGTTGCCGTTTTGCTCAACGCGGAGATGGAGCATGTGGATTATTTCAAAAGCATAGACCAGATATGCGAGTCCTTTTCGAGATACGCGTCGCTTGTCGGACAAGAGGGAACTGTCGTTTATAACGCGGACGATGAGAATATCGTAAGGTCAGTGGGAGCGGTAAACGCCAAAAAAATAAGCTTTGGACTTGTTGATAATGCGGACCTGACCGCGACCAATATACAAAGCTGTGAATATCCTATGCAATTTGATATAATATTGCACGGTGAGCATTTTGCTCACGTCAGCCTTCCGTCCCACGGAATACATAACGTATATAACGCGCTGGCGGCTTGTGCGGCGGCATATTCCTGCGGTATTGATGCCGAGGATATAGCGCGCGGACTTGGAAATTTCAAGGGTGCGAAGCGCAGAATGGAGTATAAGGGAGAGCTCTGCGGTGCCACGGTGTATGATGATTACGGGCATCACCCGACCGAAATAGGCGCAACGCTCCGCGGAGTAAAGGACGCGTGTGACAGGAGGCTTATATGTGTTTTCCAGCCTCATACGTATAGCCGTACCGCCGCGCTTGCGGATAAATTTGCAGAGGCATTTGAGGCGGCGGATAAGGTTATATTCGCCGATATATACGCGGCCCGTGAAATAAATGAGAGTGGCATCACGTCGAAAAAGCTCGCAGAAATGATAGGAGACAAGGCGACCTATGGCGGCAGCTTTGACGATATAGCGGCGCTTTTACGCAAGACCGTAGAGCAGGACGATCTTGTTATAATTATGGGCGCGGGAGATATCTTCAAGCTCTTTGAAAAGATGGGGCTTTGATTGTACGTAGGAGATTTATTTATGCATTTTTACCAAAGACTCAGGGATATCCAATAGGATAATGATAAAAGCCAGACCGAGATAGCACACATCCTTGGAATGAAGCAACAGCAATATGCGCGGTATGAAAGCGGAGCTCAGGAAATACCCCCACATCATATGATAACGCTGGCAAAGTATTATAACGTGTCTTTGGATTATTTGTCGGGCTTGTCGGATGACATAAATCGCAAATAATTTGTTACTCAAAACAAGAAACGAGAATCCTCGCGGATTCTCGTTTCTTGTTTTGACTTATCGTTTGGCGGTTGATTCAGATATTTAAAAATATGACAGAGCCGATACCGAATATAAGACCTATAAATTGAGGAGAAGAGAGCTTTTCCTTATAAATAAATATGGACACCATAGTGCTAAGAATTATTCCTCCTGCCGATATCAGAGGAAACATAATAGACGCAGGCATAGAGTTTGAAAGTATCATAAGTAAAAGATTGCCGAAACAGTTAGCCGCTCCGCATATCAACATTGCTCCCCAGCCCGACCTTGCGTTTTGCTTTATATGTTGCTTTTCCTTGGCAAATGTCATAATGGTGAAGAATATTGCGGTAAAAAACAGCGCTATGCACATAAACTCATTTTTATTATAACCCTCGTAGGCTATTTGTTGCATTTTTTGCACGGTGGCACTCGTGCCGTTTCCGATAAACGATAATATCACGAATATTGCCCATTTCAGAGATGCCGTGGTATTATCCTTCTTGGTATTTATGAGAATGAGACTGGCTGCCAGTAAGCCCAGTCCGATGAAAAAGAAGCTTCCAATCTGCTCATCAAGAAATATCAAGCCGTAAAACGTTGGTATTAACAGCGAAAACGATGATATGAGAGACGTCAGGGAAAGGGGACCTGAAGCTATCGCCAAAAAAGAGAAAATGAGTCCCATGCCGAAAAATACGGCAAAGCAAAATGAATATAGCACCAGCTCAAGATCAACGGAAAATCCTTTGATGCCCATTATCAAAAACAAAGCGCCTGATATAAACGAGGTTACCGCAGAGAAGAAAAAACGACCGCCGTGTAGCTTGTTATTGTAAGCTTTTTTCGTGACGCTTTGAGCCGAGATGCCAAGCGTTATCAGGATTAATATAAGTGCGTTCATGATTTACTCCAAAAATATACGTTAAACAATCTGTTTTAACGTTGTTGCTTGAAAGCGGACAAGAGAATGCCAAAGACATTTGTTGATAAAACAGACGTCTTTGGCATACGGTTTTTATTATTTTGTGGGCTTTACTGCCTTGATAGCCGCCGCAAATGTGCGAGCATTTTCAAGTGCCGTAGAAACGTCGGGGGAGAATACACACTCAAGGCTCATACGGTCATTATAGCCCGCGTTTACGAGATTCTGAACCATGGGGAGAAGTATTTCACCATCCTCCTCAAGATTCGGGCAGTGTCTGTTGAGCTTGGAGATGTGCGTATGTATGAGAAGGTCTCCCGAGTCAAAGAGGGCGTCAGGTGTCTCGCCTCCGAGAGCTGAATGGTAGAAATCGTTGAGCACACAGATGGCGGGATTATTTATCTTGCGACAGAGAGCTAAGCCGTCTGCCAGGGTGTTGATGTAGTTGGTCTCGCCTGCCTTAAGAGGCTCGATAACTATGCGAGCGCCGTATTTCTGCGCTACCTCCGCGCATATCTCAAGCACACGGGTAAACTGTGCCTCAGCTACCTCATGCTTCATGTTGTCGGGAATATTACGAGCGGCTCCCGAGCCTATAACGGCTATCTTGATGCCGAGCTTGGATGCCTTTGAGAATCCCTTTTCGGAGTGTTCATATACCTGCTTTTCTATGTCGGCAAACGCAGGACTGGCTTCACCCGTTGTCTCGTCGTAAGCATAGAGCTTGAAGGTGCCGGGGAAATATCCCATACACGCCTCAACGTCAAGACCGGCTTTTTCCTTCTGTGCCAGCATAAATGCAAAATCCTCATCAGAGGAGTTTGCGATAGATGCAAAGTTTGTCTCAATGTAGTCGTATCCTTTTTCCGCAACCGTTACCCAATCCTGCGGGTTTGCGCATACACCAATTCTCATAAAAATACCTCACTTGTTTCACGGTAGTTTGTATTTTGGGAATCCCCAAGTAATTTTAGCACAATGATAGTGCATTGTCAACGAGTTTTTTTAAATATATAAAGTTTTTTAACTTAAACGTCAAGGTCCTTCATATATTCCTTGCCGTGAACGGCGATAAATTCCTTACGTGCGGGCAGATTGTCTCCGAGAAGCGTGTCGAATATCTCCTCGGTCTTCTTGGCATCCGCGGGAGTTACCGCTATAAGACGGCGAGTGGCGGGGTTCATAGTGGTCTGCCACATCATATCGGGCTCGTTCTCACCAAGACCCTTTGAGCGCTGGATAGTATATTTTTTATTGCCTATTTCCTTGAGAATATCTGCCTTTTCATACTCGTCATAAGCAAATAGAGTTTCCTCCTTGCCCTTATCCTTGACGGTTATCTCGAAAAGGGGAGTTTCCGCGATATACACTCTTTGCTCCTGAAGCAGAGTGGGGAGCAGACGGTAGAACATAGTAAGCAGGAGCGTTCTTATCTGGAATCCGTCCTCGTCGGCATCGGTACAGATTATTATCTTGGACCAACGGAGATTGTCAAGGTCAAAGGGAAGTATGTCGCCCTTTTTCTTGCTCTCTATCTCAACGCCGCAACCGATAACTCGGAGCAGGTCTGTGATTATCTCGCTCTTGAATATTCTGTCGTAATCTGCCTTAAGGCAGTTGAGCGTTTTACCTCTTACGGGGATTATAGCCTGCATTTCGGCAGAGCGTCCGAGCTTACAGGAGGTGAGAGCCGAATCACCCTCAACTATATACAACTCGCGGACGTTAGGGTCCTTTGAGCGACAGTTAACGAACTTTTCAACTCTGTTGGCGATATCAATAGTGCCCGAAAGCTTCTTCTTTATATTGAGCCTTGCGCTCTCGGCGCTCTCACGGCTTCTCTTGTTGACGAGCACCTGATTTGCCATGATCTCGGCCTCAATGGGATGCTCTATGAAATATATCTCCAGATTATAGCGCAAAAAGTCGTTCATCGCCTCATAAATAAAGGTGTTTGTTATAGCCTTTTTGGTCTGGTTTTCATAAGATGTCATAGTGGAGAAGCTGTTGCTGACCAATACCAAGCAATCGGCAACGTCGGCAAAGGTTATCTTAGCCTCGTTCTTGTTGTATTTGCCCGAGCTCTTAAGGTATTTGTCAAGCGCAAACGTGAATGCGCTCTTGACTGCGCGGTCAGGAGATCCTCCGTGCTCGAGAAAGCTGGAGTTGTGATAATACTCAAGCATGCTTACGTTGGCAGATGTACAGAAGGAGATGTCCGCCTTGAGCTTGTACTCGTCCTTATCGTCACGGTCACGTCCCTGAGTTTCAAGATGCCAAAGAACAGGCTCTGTTTTGGCACTCTCGCCAACCTTTTCCTTGAGATAGTCCGAGATGCCGTTCTCGTAAACGAATTTTTCCTCTGTAAATGACTTGTCGTCGTTTTCATATCTGAAGACAAAGGAAATTCCCGCGTTTACTACTGCCTGACGGTGAAGTATCTCACTGATGCGCTCGGGAGTGATATTTATGTCTGTGAAAACGTCCTTGTCGGGACGCCAATGAATGACCGTGCCCGTGCGTTTTTCCTTTCTCTCAAGCTCTCTCTCCTCAAGCACGCCCGTTACGGGCTCACCCTTTTTAAAGGAGATATGACGCTCCATCTTGCCGTCGTATGAATAGACCTCCATAAACTCGGAGCTGTACTGTGTAGCGCAGGCGCCAAGACCGTTCAGACCAAGGGAATATTCGTAAGCCGACGCGCCGTTGTTGTTGTCGTATTTACCGCCCGCGTATAGCTCGCAGTAAATGAGATCCCAGTTCCAGCGATCCTCTTTTTTGTTATACCCGAGCGGAACACCGCGTCCGTGGTCGTCCACCTTTATAGAGTGGTCCTTGTACAGAACGGTGAGTATCTCGTTACCGTGACCCTCTCTTGCCTCGTCGACCGAGTTTGAGAGTATCTCAAAATAAGAGTGCTCGCAGCCCTCAAGTCCGTCTGATCCGAAGATTACCGCGGGGCGCTTTCGCACGCGGTCCGCGCCCTTGAGAGCGCGTATGCTTCGGTCGTCATATTGCTGTGAGGATACGTTCTTCTTTTTGTCCTGATTATCTTGAGGCATATCAAAAATCCTTTCAACATTCATACATATTCATTGTACCACACTTTTTTATTTTTGAAAAGAGCATTTTCATCGAAATTGCAAATTTTTCTCTAATTTTACAAAAAATTTTATATTTCACTTGAAAGATTATAATAAATATTATATAATATAAAATAGCGGAGTATTTGCCGTGGGAGGTCGTTTTGATTATTAAAGATTATCTTTTTGAAAAGTTTAAAAATAAAAAATGCTCGGTGTTGGGCTTTGGACGTTCAAATAAGCCGTTGGTAGATATGCTTTTGTCCTCGGGGGCACAGGTCACCGTAAGGGATAAGAATGATGGTGTACGCTCCGATGCCGATTTTGAGAGACTTGTGTCCGCGGGTGTCGAATTTATCCTTGGAGAGAGCTATCTTGGCGCTCTTTCGGGGGATTATATCTTTCGCTCACCGGGATTTCGCCCCGACCTGCCCGAAATAAATGCGGCACTCCAAAGCGGTGCTATCCTGACAAGTGAAATGGAGCTTTTTTTCGAACTCTGCCCGTGCAGAATAATAGGAATCACAGGTTCAGACGGAAAGACCACGACGACCACGCTCACGCATCTGTTTTTGAAAACGGAATTTGAGAAGCATGATAGCGACCGCTCGGCTTACGTGGGCGGCAATATAGGCGCGCCCCTGCTTCCCAAGGTTGACAAAATGGGTTCTGATGACGTTGCGGTGGTAGAGCTCTCAAGCTTTCAGCTTATGACTATGACACGCTCACCCTCACGCGCACTTATAACCAATATTACGCCCAATCACCTCAATTGGCACACGGATATGGACGAATATATCACGTCAAAATGCAATATTTGCCGTCATAGTGGTGCAGAACTACTTGTCGCCAACGCGGAAAACGGCATCACGCGTGAGATAGCCAAAAATTCAGACCTTCCCGTGACCTATTTTTCCTCTAAAAAATCCTCTTATTCCGAAATAGTGCCTTTCTTTAAAGAAAATTGCAAAGCAATATACGAGAGTGACGGAGTGATATACCTTGATGACGGACAGACGCGTCAGGTCATACTCAAAACGGAGGATATACTTTTACCGGGCAGACATAACGTTGAGAACTATATGGCTGCGATAGCGCTTACGGACGGATACGTCTCTCCCCAGACCGTGCAGAGCGTTGCCAAGAGCTTCCCGGGTGTTGAGCACAGACTGGAATTTGTGCGGGAGAGAGAAGGGGTGCGTTATTACAATAGCTCGATAGACTCCTCCCCCACAAGGACTGCCGCGGCGCTTTCAGCACTTCCAAAAGCCCCGATAATCATTTGCGGAGGTTCGGACAAGAATATAGCCTTTGACGGACTTGCGCGTGATCTTTGCACTAAAGTAAAGGCCGTAGTGCTCACGGGACAGTCTGCTCCCGCGATACGCCGCGAGATAGAGCTCTGTCCGCTTTACGACCCAGAGAGGCTTGAGGTAAGACACGTTGCGGATTTCAAGGACGCCGTTATCACTGCAAGCACCATAGCGAATAAGGGAGACGTGGTGTTGCTTTCTCCCGCCTGCGCAAGCTTTGACGCGTTTACTAATTTTGAGGAGCGCGGAGCTTATTTCAAAAAAATAGTAAAAGAATTGTAAAATAAGAGAAAGAGAAAACAAAATGCAATTTTCACAGAGAATAAACGACATAGCCATAAGAGCCGAGAAGGATCTTGAGCAAATATTCAAAAAAATAGACGAGATATCCTACGTCAACACAAACAAGGTGATGGATGCCTTTCGCGAACACAGAGTCGCGGCTACGAATTTCGATACCACAAGCGGATACGGCTATGATGACCGTGGACGCGACGTGCTCGATCGTATCTGGGCGGACGTTATGGGAGCAGAGGCGGCATTTGTGCGCCACAACATAGTAAACGGCACGCAAGCGCTTACCATAGGACTTTTCGGCCTTTTGCGCCCAGACGATCTTATGTGCTCCATAGCGGGCAAGCCCTACGACACCCTTGAGGAGGTCATAGGAATCGCTGGAGAGGCGGGCAACGGCTCTCTTGCGGATTTCGGCGTGAGATATAAGCAGATAGACCTCAAGGACGACAGCTTTGACCTTGACTCCATTGGAGACGTATTACGCCAGGAGCTTGACAGAGGAAAGCCCGTCAAGGTGGTATTTATCCAACGCTCCAAGGGTTATCTTAATAGAAAGACTCTCACCGTTGAT
>CAJGCF010000037.1 GCA_904501865.1 uncultured Clostridia bacterium | reverse complement strand
CAAAGAAACCATTTTCAGGGTTAATGGCCCATAAACGGCCGTCGGGACCCTTGCGCATCCAAGCAATATCGTCGCCTACGCACCATACCTTATAGCCCTGCTTGGAGTAGTACTCCGGAGGAATGAGCATAGCGAGGTTGGTCTTTCCGCAAGCGGAGGGGAAAGCTGCACAAACGTACTTGGTATCACCGTTGGGGTATTCTACGCCGAGAATGAGCATATGCTCAGCCATCCAGCCCTCTTTACGTCCGAGGAAGGACGCGATACGGAGAGCAAAGCACTTTTTACCGAGAAGAACGTTTCCGCCGTAACCGGAGTTGACCGACCAGATAGTGTTTTCCTCGGGGAAATGAACGATGTATCTGTTCTCCTCGTCGATGTCGGCACGAGCGTGGAGACCCTTGATATAGTCAGCACTATCGCCGAGAGCCTCAAGAACGTTGTTTCCAACGCGGGTCATAATGAGCATGTTAAGAACGACGTATATAGAGTCGGTGAGCTCGATTCCGTATTTAGCAAAGGGAGAGCCTACAACAGACATAGAGTAGGGAATAACGTACATTGTACGACCCTTCATAGAGCCCTGATAGAGCTTGGAGAGCTTTTCCTTACACTCTGTGGGATCCATCCAGTTGTTGATGTTTCCTGCGTCTTCCTTTTTGGAGGTACAGATAAAAGTTCTGCCCTCAACACGAGCGACGTCGTTTACAGCCGTTCTGTGCAGATAACAGCCAGGGAGCTTTTCCTGATTGAGCTTTATCATCTCGCCGGTAGCACATGCCTCTGCTCTGAGAGCTTCAGCCTGCTCCTCACTGCCATCGATCCAAACGATCTTGTCAGGCTGAGTCATAGCAGCCATATCGTTGATCCAATCGAGAACAAATTTGTTGTTTGTAGGTGTCATGGTTTTCTCCTTTATATATTTAAAGAATTAGGTTTCAAGAATTTTTTAAACGGATCAAAAAGACCACTTTATCCGCCATTGTACATTGTACTATATTTTTTGCAACTTTTCAATAGAATTTTATAAAAGTTTCAATTTGTTAATAAATTTATTTCCCATAAAATATAATACTTGGATAATCGACATAAAAATTTATAAAATAAGTCAAAAACCTATTTACAAGAGACAAAAAATATGATAAAATATAAAAAAGCATACATTTGTACTGTTTTTTGTGCGAATTGTATCACATAACTAAAACAAGGAAGATAAATTATGCAAAAGCTTAAGCCGAAGGAACAAAAAGTTTTCGACTATATCAAAAAATTCAAGACAGAGAATGGTTATGCTCCGTCTGTCCGTGACGTTTGCCGCGACCTCAATTATAAAAGCACGTCAACTGTGCACATGTATCTCAACCGACTTGAGTTGCTTGGCTACATAACCAAGGAAGACGGTAAGAGCCGTGCCATAACACTCTTTGACAATATGCCGAAGATATCGGCAGTCCCCGTGCTCGGAACCATAACCGCGGGACAGCCAATATTGGCAGAGGAAAATTTTGAGGGGTATATAGGATTTATGGGCGGAAATCGCTCGTCTGACGAAATGTTTGCTCTGCGTGTTAAGGGTGAGAGTATGATAGAGGCGGGAATACTTGACGGCGATATGATAATTGCCGAGAAGACCTGCTATGCTGAGAATGGCGAGATAGTCGTCGCTCTGCTTGAGAATGAGGCTACTGTCAAGACATTCTACCGAGAGGACGGACATTACAGACTTCAGCCCGAGAATAGCACGATGTCTCCTATAATTACCGATGAGGTAATCATACTTGGAAAGGTATTGGCTATTCAGCGCAATTACGCATAAAGCCGCTCGGTATATAATATGGATAAAAGTATTTTTGCAGGGCTGCAGAAGCTGACACTTCTGGATTTTCCGGGGTACGTTGCCTGCACTCTGTTTACAAAGGGGTGTAATATGCGGTGTCCGTTCTGCCACAACGCATCGCTCGTTGTACGTGCGCAGGAGCAGAAAATGTACACAAACGAGGAGATAATGTATTTTCTCAATAAAAGAGTGGGAATATTGGACGGCGTGGCTATAACGGGCGGAGAGCCCACTCTTATGCCGGGGCTTTACGACTTTATAAAGGATGCCAAGGCTCTTGGTTATAAGGTCAAGCTTGACACGAACGGAACCTCACCCACCATTCTTGAGCGTCTTGTTAGTGACGGTCTGCTTGATTACGTTGCTATGGATATAAAGAATTGTCGGGAAAGATACGGTGAGACGGTAGGGCTTGGTGACTGCTACGACCTTGCGCCTATTGAGGAGAGCAAGGATTTCTTAATGCAGGGATACGTGGATTTTGAGTTCAGGACTACCGTGTGCAAGAATTTTCACACTCCCGAAGATATAGTCAGAATAGGTGAGTGGCTGCGCGGATATGAAAAATATTTCATTCAGCAATTCAAGGATTCAGGAGACATAATCGGCGATAAAATAGAGCCGTACAGTGATACTGAAATGAGGGAACTTCTCGACAAAATTCTGCCTTTTGTGCCAAATGCACAACTTAGAGGGGTGTAAACTATATATTGTGCCGAATTTTTTAAAAAAACACAATATTTAGTATTTGTACTTGACAAGCGACACTAAATATAGTATAATGCTAATGCGGCGCGGATGAGCAGTCCGCGCCCATTTTATGCCCTTTTTGCGTAAACCTATACGCACAAAGGGAATTCCCATTGTTTAAAAATATTAATATAAAAAAGACGAGGAGAGAGTATGTATAACGTACAAAAAAGAGACGGAAAAATCGTAGACTTTAGTCTTACAAAGATCTCTGACGCTATCAAGCTTGCGTTTGAGGCTCAGGAAAAACAGTTCAATCAGGACGTGATCGACTTTTTGGCGCTTAAGGTCACAGCAGACTTTTCATCAAAGATCAAGGACGGCATCATAGCCGTTGAGGACATACAGGACAGCGTTGAGTCTGTTCTCGTTCAGGCGGGATATGCTGACGTTGCAAAGGCGTACATTTTGTACCGCCGCCAGAGAGAGAAGCTTCGTAATCTCGGTAATACCGCGCTCGACTACAAGGAGACCGTGGACAAGTACCTCAAGATGAACGACTGGAGAGTAAAAGAGAACTCCACCGTTACCTATTCTGTAGGAGGACTTATCCTTTCCAACTCCGGAGCCATCACCGCTAACTATTGGCTCTCCGAGATATATGATGACGAGATTGGTAACGCGCACAGAAACGCGGATATACATATACACGACCTCTCCATGCTTACGGGATATTGCGCAGGCTGGTCGTTAAAGCAGCTCATTCAGGAGGGTCTTGGCGGCGTTACCGGTAAGATCACATCCTCCCCTGCGGGACATCTGTCGACTCTCTGTAACCAAATGGTAAACTTCCTGGGAATTATGCAGAACGAGTGGGCGGGTGCGCAGGCTTTCTCATCCTTTGATACATATCTTGCTCCCTTTGTAAAGGTGGACAACCTTTCCTACAAAGAGGTCAAGCAGTGCATACAGTCATTTATTTACGGTGTAAACACACCTTCGCGTTGGGGTACGCAGTCTCCCTTTACCAACATCACTCTTGACTGGACAGTTCCCAATGACCTCGCAGAGCTCAACTGTATAGTTGGCGGCAAGGAAATGGACTTCAAGTACAAGGACTGTAAGAAGGAAATGGATATGGTCAATAAGGCGTTCATCGAGATAATGATCGAGGGTGACGCTAACGGCCGTGGATTCCAGTATCCTATCCCCACGTATTCCATCACCCGTGACTTTGACTGGTCTGAGACAGAGAACAACCAGCTTCTCTTTGAGATGACCGCAAAGTACGGAACCCCTTATTTCTCCAACTACATCAACTCGGATATGGAGCCCTCAGACGTTCGTTCCATGTGCTGCCGTCTCCGTCTTGACCTCCGTGAGCTCCGCAAGAAATCGGGCGGATACTTTGGCTCTGGTGAGTCTACGGGATCTGTTGGTGTCGTAACCATCAATATGCCCAAAATAGCTTATCAGGCAACCGATGCAGAGGACTTCTACAAGAGACTCGATAAGCTTATGGATATCTCTGCTCGTTCTCTCAAGATAAAGAGAACCGTCATCACAAAGCTGCTTGAAGAGGGACTTTATCCCTACACCAAGAGATATCTCGGCACCTTTAACAACCACTTCTCGACTATCGGTCTCGTTGGTATGAATGAGGTGGGTCTTAACGCAAAGTGGCTCCGCGCCGATATGACTCACAAGGAGACTCAGGAGTTCTCCAAGGAAGTGCTCAACCATATGAGAGAAAGACTTTCCGACTATCAGGAAATGTACGGAGACCTATATAACCTCGAGGCCACTCCCGCAGAGTCCACCTCTTACCGTTTTGCGAAGCACGACAGAAAGAGATGGCCCGACATCATTACCGCTACCGATAATGATAAGGCTCCCTATTACACCAACTCCTCCCACCTGCCCGTAGGCTTTACAGAGGATATCTTCGCTGCTCTTGATATTCAGGACGAGCTCCAGACACTCTACACGTCGGGAACGGTATTCCACGCCTTCCTTGGCGAGAAGCTCCCCACTTGGAAGAGTGCGGCAAATCTCGTTCGTAAGATCGCGGAGAACTACAAGCTCCCTTACTACACTATGTCTCCTACGTATAGCGTATGTACCGAGCACGGATACATCAACGGAGAGGTATATCAGTGTCCCAAGTGCGGAAAGAACACAGAGGTGTATAGCCGTATTACAGGATACTACCGTCCCGTTCAGGCTTGGAACGACGGTAAGAGCCAGGAGTTCAAGGAGAGAAGAACCTATAATATCGACCGTTCCAACGAGCTTCACCCTGAGATCAATATCGGTGCTGACGGCGTAAGAACAGTCAATGCGGTTCCGCCTCAGGCAGAGAAGGAGTGCTGTGAGTGCGAGAATGGGATATTGCTTTTCGCAACAAAGACCTGTCCCAACTGTAAGATGGCCGCTATATTCCTTGATAAAGCAGGTATAGCTTATGAGAAGGTTTATGCGGAGGAGAGCGCAGAGCTCGTTGAAAAATTCGAGATCAAGCAGGCTCCCACACTCGTAGTAGTCGAAGATGGCAAAGAGGTCGCAAAGGCAGTCAACCTTTCCAATATAAGAAAGTACATAGAGACTGTAGAAAAGGCATAATAAAGCATCAAAATGGCAATCTGCCCAAGGAAATTCGGGAAGAAATGGGCGGATTGCCAAAAACAATCATAGAGACTGAAAGAAAGGTCGGCTGTGAGCCATTGAGGCTCAGGAATGTGAAAGATCATGTATGATATAATCGTTGTAGGCGCAGGCCCCGCGGGTCTTACCGCCGCCATATATGCGCGCAGAGCGGAAAAAAGCGTTCTGGTGCTTGAAAAGGGAATGTTCGGAGGACAAATGACCTTTTCACCTAAAATTGAAAACTACCCCGGATTTAATCAGATAAGCGGCAACGAGCTTGCCGAAAAGCTTGTGGATCAGGCAGTATCCCTCGGAGCCGATATAGATATGCAGGAGGTCACCGCAATACGCAAGGAGGAGAACGGAATATTCTGTGTTGTCTGTGACGACGGCGAGTTTATGGCGCATACCGTCATTATAGCGACGGGCTCAAAGCACCGCCTTCTCGGACTTTCCAAGGAGGAGGATTTCATAGGCGAGGGCATTTCCTTCTGCGCGGTATGTGACGGAGCATTTTACGTCAATAAGACCGTAGCGGTCATTGGAGGAGGAAACTCGGCGCTTCAGGAGGCTATTATGCTTTCCGACGGCTGTGAAAAGGTCTACGTGGTACAGAATCTCGACCGTCTGACAGGAGAAGAAAAGCTCGCGGCGATACTCCGTGAAAGAGACAACGTTGAGTTTATATTTAGCTGTACAGTCGAGGAGATACTCGGTCTTGATACGTTTGACGGTATAGTTATCAAAAACACGGAAAGCGGAGAGAAAACAAGACTTGACCTTGACGGAATGTTCGTGGCTATCGGCCAGGTGCCTGAGAATGAAAGATATAAAAATCTTGTTTCACTCTCGGACAGAGGATATATAATTTCCGACGAGAGTTGCCTGACAGACACAGAAGGACTTTTTGTCGCGGGAGATTGCAGAACTAAAAATATTCGTCAGATAGCAACCGCTTGCGGAGATGGAGCTATAGCAGCCCTTGCCGCTTGCAGATATCTTGATAAATAATGCAGATTCAAAAAATACGGGGAATTCCTCGTATTTTTTGTTGGCAGAGACGTATAAATTTTATAAACCTATTGATTTAATGAGCATTTTATGGTAAAATTATAAGAAGGATCGGGAATTTTACCGATTTTCAAATAAAATGTAAATTAACCCTCGTTGTTATATATAAGTGACGGAGAAAAGGAGGAAAACTGTGTTAGAAATAAAGAACGTGACTTATACGGTCAAGGACGAAAAAACAGGCGCGGAAAACCGCATACTTGACAACGTAAGTCTTACAATAAACGAAAGATTTGTCGCCGTAACCGGACCTAACGGCTCGGGCAAATCAACACTTGCAAAGCTTATTGCGGGAATAATCAATCCCGATAGCGGACGCATTATACTCGACGGCGTTGATATAACGGATATGAGTATAACAGAGCGCTCAAAGGCTGGAATAAGCTACGCCTTTCAGCAGCCCGTGCGCTTTAAGGGCATAACGGTCAAGGATCTTATATCTCTCGCCGCGGGAGAAAAAATTTCGGTGTCCGAGGCGTGTAAATATCTCTCAGAGGTAGGACTTTGCGCCAAGGAGTACGTAAACCGAGAGGTCAACGAGTCTCTATCTGGGGGAGAGCTTAAGAGAATAGAGATAGCAATGATAAACGCAAGGGGAACTAAGTTCTCCGTGTTTGACGAGCCCGAGGCGGGAATTGACCTGTGGAGCTTTAACAATCTTATCAAGGTGTTCGAGAAGATGCACGAAAAAACTCACGGAAATATACTTATCATCTCGCATCAGGAGAGAATACTTGATATTGCTGATAAGATAGTAGTCATCGCTAACGGAAAGATAGCCGCTTACGGCTCAAAGGAGGACATACTGCCCGAGCTGTTGTCGGCTCAGGCGGGATGCCGATTTACGAGCGGAGGTGAGGAATAATGGCAGAAAAAAAGCTTGATAGCTTGCGACTTAATATTCTTCGCGAGGTCGCTGACCTTGAGGGAGTGCCCACAGGCGCGTATTCCATACGAGTCGACGGGGAAACTTTTGATAAAAACTCATCTGAAAATATTATAATCGAGAAAAAGACGGATAAACCCGGCATTGACATTTATATCAAAGCGGCGGGCAAGAGAGAAAGCGTACACATTCCCGTTATTCTGGCTGAAAGCGGACTCAAGGAGGTAGTCTATAATGACTTTCACATTGAGGACGGTGCCGACGTTCTTATCATTGCCGGATGCGGCATACACAACTGTGGCGTTCAGGATAGCGAGCACAGCGGTATCCATAGCTTTTACGTTGGCAAAAACGCCAAGATAAAGTACGTCGAAAAGCATTACGGAGACGGAGACGGGAACGGCAAGAATATTATGAATCCTACCACCTGCGTAGTTCTTGAGGAGGGTGCGTATATGGAAATGGAGACCACGCAGATAAAGGGTGTCGACTCCACAAGACGCAAGACCGAGGCTGTGCTTAAGGACAAGTCCACGCTCATTGTTCACGAAAAAATAATGACACACGGCGAGCAGTTTGCCGAAACAGAGTTCAAGGTGGATCTTCAAGGCGAGGACTGCGGAACGCACGTAGTATCCCGTTCGGTAGCAAAGGATAACTCACGTCAGCTATTTATATCTGACGTAATAGGCAATAACAGGTGCTCCGGACATACCGAGTGTGACGCTATAATTATGGATAACGCGTCGGTAGTTGCCGTGCCCAAGATAGTAGCGAATAACACCGAGGCATCTCTTATTCACGAGGCAGCTATTGGAAAGATTGCGGGAGAGCAGCTTATTAAGCTCATGACTCTCGGTCTTGATGAAAAGCAGGCAGAGGAAGAGATAATCAACGGATTTTTGAAATGATCGGGAGAGCAATTTATGAAAATAATTGAAAACCCCGACGCTGAGATAGTCAAGATCGTGAAAGAGGGGCTTGAACGCACGGGTGGGTATTGCCCTTGCCGTCGAGAGCGAAAAGAGGAATATAAGTGTATGTGCGATGAATTCAAAGCACAGATCAGGGATCCCGACTTTGAAGGATATTGCCACTGTATGCTTTATTACAAAAGCAAATAAAAAACTGGAGCGTTATTATGATAATAGAAATAACCAAGGATAATTTTGAAGGTGAGGTAATGCAGTCCTCAGCCCCCGTGCTTCTTGACTTTTGGGCAGAGTGGTGCGGACCATGCCGTATGCTCTCCCCCATAGTAGACGAGGTGGCCGAGCAGAGAAGTGAGATTAAGGTGGGCAAGGTCAACGTTGACAATGAGCCCGAGCTTGCTACCGCCTTCGGAATAGACAGTATTCCTACTCTCATACTCGTAAAAAACGGAGAGGTAGCGGCAAAGAGCATAGGCTACAACCCTAAGAGTGCGGTAGAAGCGTTTTTAGATAAAAATATTTAAATTTTTCACCAACCCCGATAATATCAGCTCGGGGTTGGTTTTTGTCAAATTTCACAAATAAAAAATGCGGATTTTGTGAAATATCGTCATATCTTGCGGTTTATTATTTCGAAAAAATATGTTATAATATCTAATTGGAGTAAAAGCGGAAATAACTTATAAGGAGTAAGTATGGTAAGAGAAGATTTGAGAAACGTGGCGATAATAGCACACGTTGACCACGGAAAAACAACACTTGTAGACGGCCTTCTGAAGCAGGGAGGCATATACAGAGACAATCAGGAAACTGTTACTCGCGTAATGGACTCCGACGATATTGAGAAGGAGAGAGGAATTACCATACTCGCCAAAAATACGGCGGTACACTATAAGGACGTAAAGATAAATATCGTCGACACTCCCGGACACGCGGATTTCGGCGGCGAGGTCGAGCGAGTACTCAAAATGGTCAACGGAGTTATTCTCCTGGTTGACGCGGCAGAGGGACCTATGCCCCAGACGAGATTTGTGCTCAAGCGCGCTCTTGAGCTCAATCATAAGGTCATAGTCTGTATAAATAAGATAGACAAGCCCGACGCGCGTCTTGGTGAGGTAGAGGATGAGATACTCGAGCTTCTTATCGACCTTGGCGCAAATGACGAGCAGCTTGACTCTCCTATGCTTTATTGCTCCGGTAGAGCGGGCACGGCTACGTTTTCTCCCTATGATGAGGACGGAAAAGACCTCACCCCATTGTTTGAGACTATCCTGGAGTATATTCCTGCTCCCGAGGGAGATGTTGACGGAGACCTTCAGGTGCTTATCTCCTCTGTGGACTATAACGACTATGTTGGAAGAATAGGAATAGGCAGAATAGAGAGAGGACAGATAAGGGTTGGCCAAGAGGTGCTTGTCTGCAACTATCACAAGCGCGATGAAAAGCCCAGAAGGACTAAGGTCGTTTCCTTGTATCAGATAGACGGACTTGTGCGTGTTCCCGTCGAGGAAGCGAAAATGGGCGATATAATATGCTTCTCTGGTGCGGGAGATATCTCTATCGGAGATACGCTCACCTGCACGACCAATCCCGAACCGCTTGAGTTTGTAAAGGTTAGTGAGCCCACCGTCGAGATGACGTTCTCGGTGAACACGAGCCCCTTGGCAGGCAAGGAGGGCAAATTCGTTACGTCGCGTCAGCTCCGTGAAAGACTGTACCGCGAGCTTCTCAAGGACGTTTCCTTGCGTGTGCGTGACGGCGACACCACCGACGAGTTTATAGTGTCGGGACGCGGAGAGATGCACCTGTCCATACTTCTTGAGAATATGCGCCGTGAGGGCTACGAGATGACCTGCTCCAACCCCAAGGTAATATTCAAGGAGATAGACGGCGAGAAGTGCGAGCCTATGGAAAGAGTAACGCTTGACGTGCCCAACGAGTACGTAGGCGCGGTCATAGAAAAGCTTGGTCAGCGTAAGGGAGACCTCATTGAAATGAACCCCGTGGGTGATAGAATGAGAATAGAGTACAGTATTCCGTCCAGATGTCTGTTCGGATACCGCTCGGAATTTTTGTCGGCAACTCACGGCGAGGGAGTTCTCAATACGCTGTTTGACGGATATCAGCCCTATCGCGGTGGAGTCATTATGAGATTCACGGGCGTTCTTATCGCAAGTGAGTCGGGCGTTACAACCAGATACGGACTTTATAACACTCAGGACAGAGGCCAGATGTTTGTTGGACCTCAGACCGAGGTGTATGAGGGAATGATAGTCGGAGAGAATCCCAAGAACGACGATATAGCGGTCAATCCCTGCAAGGAGAAGCATCTTACGGCTATACGTTCCTCGGGAGCCGATGAAAAGCTTCTGCTCACGCCTCCCAAGGTGTTCAGCCTTGAGGAAGCGATAGAATTTATTTTGGACGACGAGCTTATAGAGGTAACTCCGAAATCCATTCGTTTACGTAAGAAGATACTTAATACCGAGCTTCGTATGAAGGAAATGATGAAGGCTCGCAGAGCCGCAGAGGCAGGAAAATAACAAATAAAAAAGCTGTTGACAATCGCCAACAGCTTTTATCTTTAAGTAAGACCTTCAAAGGAAACGTATATGGGATTAGCGCTTATATAAGCGACCTGTCCCTTGTATATTACTTTTGTGTAAGATTCTGACCTTTCAAGAACTTGAATCCTTTGTCCGTAGCCGAGATATCCTATAACATTGTCAGTAGATGAAAAATCCTCGGAGCTTCGCACGGTCAGGGCATTTGCTATGACCCAAACAAATTCCTTGTCGGAATCCATAAACTTGACGTCACTCTCATATCCGTTGAATCCTCCATCGACTATAAGGGAGGGGTAGTCCTTGTAGGCAAAGTTCATATCAAACGACATCTCATCAATACCTTCTATTGAGGCTGAGTCGGTAAACTGCCACATGCCGAGATGCTGTCCGTAGGATTCGGTATTCCATATAGGAAGGCTTCCGTCCTCAGAGGGCTCGGGATAGCGAGCGTACCATATCTCGAATTTAGAGAGTGCCTGCTCGGTCTGTACCTTGTTATGTAGCCACTCGTTGTTGACGTAAAGTCCCGTGTAATATCCCGCGCGTTGCAGGACGGTGAAGAACTTTACACACATTTCGGTAATCTGCTCGGGAGGAATATCCTGTAATGATTCGTCCTCAAGGTCAAGATATATAGGATACTCGAATTGCTTTCCTTCAAGAATGGATAAGAGAAGGTCTGCGTCAAGCAATATCTGGTTCACCGTTTTAGCGTACGTGTAGAAATACACACCAACGTCGAGCCCTGCCGCCTTTGCGTCGGCATAGCTTTGTTCAAAAGTCGCCTCTTTTCCGCCAAGAGTGTAATTCTCGCGCCAAGAGCTTCCCGCTTTGATAATGACGTAATCAACTCCCGCGGTCTTGACCGCCTGCCAATCAAGAGGGATATAGCTTCCGTCGGGATTTGTCTTGTAGTTATACATAGAAACGTCTATGCCGAGAGCCAGCGACTCGCCGCTCGGCGCATAAGCGTTCTGTAAGATAGAGCTATAAAAGCGATAATCTCCTGTGTATTCAAATTCACACTTGTCACACTCGTATTGAGTGTATCCCATATCCGAAAGGGTGGGCATTATGACCAGCCTCGAGAAGCTGTGTCCCTCGGGGGCTGTTATTTCACTGTATGAATATCCGCATTCGCAGGTGTATGATATCTCTCCTCGCTGGGTGCAGGACACCTCAGAAATGATATTATCTGCAAAAGTATGTCCGGTAGGTTCCACTTGATCTGAGACGTACGTCTCTCCGCAGTCACACGTGTAGGTAGAAAAGCCTTGCTCGGTGCAGGTCGGGGGAGTTGTGACCTTTTCAAAATCGTGTCCCTCCGGAGAGGTGAAAGAATCGGTAAGGGAATATCCGCAGGTGTTGCATTTGTGGGTAGTGTAACCCCCGTTGTTGCAATCGGGAGCGGTTACCGTATCCTGAAATTTATGCCCCCAAGCTGACGTATAATCAGATGTGAAGCTTTCACCGCACTCGCAGACGTATTCCGTGTATCCGTCGGTAGTGCAGGTGGCACTGTACGAGGTTTTTTCAAAGCTATGTCCCGTAGGACTCTTTATCTCGGATACATAGAAATAATCACAGTCCGAGCAGGAATACGTGATATTTCCGCTTTGAGTACACGTGGGGTCATTGATGCTTTCGACCATATTCTCATGAGAACATTCACGGGAACAGGATACTGCTGACATCACGCACAGAATCAGACAAATCAGAAAAAATAAACGCAAAAATTTCATAAAAGCACCTGTTTTAGTTGAGTTCCTTATAGATTGCGTCAGACAGAGCACAGAAGTCCGCGACAGTGAGCTTTTCTCCGCGGATATCAGCTCTGTGACCGCAGGATACTATTATCTCGCTGAGTCTTTCCTTTGATATCTCGGGAAATCCCGTTGCCAGAGAATTTGGCAGAGTTTTTCTTCTTTGCTCAAACGCCGCCTTGACAGTTCTGAAGAAAAGTGCCTCATCGATAGGCTTTATGGGCTTATCCTTCCAGAGATCTATGCGAACGACAGAGGAATTTACCTTAGGCGGGGGCATAAATCTGTCCGCGCTGACAGTGAATAGCATTTCGGCGTGTCCGTAATAATCAATGGCGGCAGTAATGGCACCGCAATTCTTGCCGCCCGCGCCTGCCGCAAGTCGCTCTGCGACCTCTGTCTGTACCATAACGGTAATACTGTCAAACGGGAGTTTGCTTTCAATTAGCTTCATCAGAATAGGCGTGGTGATATAATAGGGGAGATTGGCGCACACGGCGACCTTTCCCATTTCAAAATAGGGCGCGAGAATGGAGGCAAGGTCTGCCTTCATCACGTCCTCGTTTATAACCGTTACGTTTTTGTAACCGTCAAGGGTGTATTTTAGCACGGGAATAAGCCCCGTGTCTATCTCGAAGGCTATAACGCGTGAATATCTTTCGCAGAGCTCGCGCGTCATACAGCCTATTCCCGGACCTATCTCGACGACGGTAATATCCTTGTCGTCGTTGCAGGCGTCGGCTATATCCTCAACGGTCATATTATCTGTAAGGAAGTTCTGACCGAATTCCTTTTTGAAATTCAGTCCGAACATATCCATGACCTGTCTTATGGTCTTGGGGTCGCAGAGGTTTAGCATGGAAAGTTATCCTTTCAAAATCATTTGTTTTTCTTGTGTACGTCACGCCCGTGATTTGCGCTCCTTGAATAATGAGCCTGCCCTTTGACGTTATTGTTTTTATTGTACGTGGGCTTGTCTCCCTCGGGCTTGAAGAACTGATAGAAGGAGCAGGGAAGCATACCGTTGTAAAGCTTTCTTGTTTTGTCCGCGCGTCTGCCGTATAGCTTTTCAAAATACTCGCAGGAGGTTATTACGTATATGTGCCACGGATCAAAGTGCTTGAAATTATGTCCTATTTCACGGTATAGCTGCTCGATCTCGCGCAACTCTCCCATTCTTTCGCCGTATGGGGGATTGCAAACGATAGATCCTCTTCTGCCGTCGGGCTTTTTTATTTTTCTCGCGTCTGCGCAAAAGATGTTGAGATTTTCCTCAACTCCCGCGCGCAAAGCGTTCTCGTAGGTGATATCCAATATCTCCTCGTCAATGTCGGACGCCCACGCCTCGAATTTAGAATCCTTTATTTCAAACGACATAGCCTCGTCACGCGCATCAAGCCAAATAGACTTCCCAACTCTCGCAAAGCCCTCCGCGGCAAATCTGCGGTTGAGACCTGGGGCTATCTTGCGGGCTATCATAGCCGCTTCGATAGCAATGGTTCCAGAGCCGCAAAAGGGGTCCCAGAACAGAATATCCTCCTGCGGTCTGCTTGTAAGCGCGATGGCAGCCGCCAAGGTCTCACGCAAGGGTGCGGCACCTGCGTCAGGGCGATAGCCTCTTTTGTGCAGAGCGAGTCCGGAGGTGTCTATCATCAGCATAGCCTCGTCCTTTAGAATAAAGAACTCTATCTTGTATCTGACACCTGTTTCCTCAAACCATGAGATGCCGTACGCGCCTGAAAGACGGTCAACTATGGCTTTTTTGACGATGCTCTGACAGTCGGGAATAGATGTCAGCTTGCTTTTGATAGAATGCCCCGAAACGGGGAATTCGTCAAGCCTTCCTATCCATTCCTCCCAGCGCAGAGCGTTTGTGCCGTCAAAAAGCTGAGTAAAGCTCTCGGCGTGAAAGCGCCCGAGTACTATAAAAACACGCTCCGCCAAGCGCAGATTGATGTTCGCGCGCGCAATATCCTTTTCTTCACCCTCAAAGAGAACGCGACCGTCAATAGTCTCCACTCTCTTAAGTCCGAGGGCATCTATTTCCTCTCCGAGCTGTCTTTCAAGCCCAAAAAGACAAGTAGCAGCTAATAGCATATTTTAAACCTTTCAATTATCGGAAATATCCTCATCGACCTCGGGGAGATAGAGCTCCTCAGAGGCGATGCCGAGAATGTCGTCGGACTGTTGTACGTCGACCTCCTCAATAGCCTTAAGCTTTTTCTGAATTATGTTGTTTCTGTGTTGAGCCTCGTCAAGAGACTTGCCTGCCTCGTCTATCTTCTTTTTAGCCTTGGCGAGAACGCCCGAGAACGTGTCATATTGTGATTTGACTGCCGAGAGTATCTTGCGCACCTCGTTGGCTTTTTCATTGATTGCGGCTATTTTAAAGCCCATTGAGAGAGAGTTGAGCAGAGCCGTGACAGTGGAGGGACCAGCGACCATGATATTGAACTCGGATTGCAGTCTTTCCGGGATGGCGTTGGGCGACGACGCGATCTCCGCGTAGAGTCCCTCGCTTGCGAGGTACATTATGGCAAACGGAGTGGTCTTTGGAACGCTTATGTATTTTCTGATGCTTCTCGCCTCGTGGATTATTCTGTCCTCAAGAGCCTTTCTT
>CAJGCF010000036.1 GCA_904501865.1 uncultured Clostridia bacterium | reverse complement strand
TGTGCACGAGGTTCTTTCAATAGAAGAAGGAGCCGCGCCGTTCAAGACCGGGACCGTTAAGATTAACGGGGACTCCGGCGGCGATGCTCCTTCTGTAATTAGTATACTCCAAAAAATCGTTGATGTCAAGAGTTTTAATAAAAAAGATTTGGCAGAAACGAAATACGACCTTGCGGACGAGGAGAGCGGAGATGAGGCGGAGAAAAAGCCGAAGGTAAAGGAAAATATTCTTGTGGATAATACCAGCTCCTATATTAAATATCGGACACAGATAAAAAAATGGGATAAAAAAACTATTGGATTCTCATTTGTTCTTGGCAATACCTCCAATGCATTATTAAAGGCAAAAATACCTCAAGCACAAATAAGATTGGATGCAAGCAAGGTGAAAAAAGCAATTGAAAAGCACGATGGTATGTCAATTGAGGTGTTTGAAAAGCTTACTGATATTATTGAAAATCCTATTGTTGTCGTTGATTCAAAGACCGTTGAGGGAAGAAAGGTTATCATCGGTGACATTGTTGATGATAATGGGAAGACAGTAGTGCTGGCCTTGGAGTTGTCACCTACCAGCCGTTCAGGGAATATTCTAACAGGAATTATCAAGGTAGCAACGGCACAAGGACGGTCGCATATACAAAGTTTACTTTCGGGTAATATTTTGTACGTTGACCAAAATGAAAAAAGGGTTCAACAATGGCTGAACGATAATAGGCTACAATTGCCGTTTCGCAGTTCCACCGTGAACCCTAAGGATAGTATACACCAAAATGAGCATGTTGTCAACACTTCTGATGAAAAAAATTCTGCCAATGTGCAGTACGATCTTGATCCTGAGGCGGTGAAGAGGGAGGCGGAGAAAATTGAAAAACGTTCGGAAAAGCTTGAAAAGGAAAACGAGGAATTAAAGGCAAAGCTCAAAAAGGAGCGGAGCATGCGCGAGAAGCTGGCTCGTGAGGCGGCCCAGCTTGCGAAGGCAGAGGCGGCGCGGCGGTGTCGGTCAGAGCGGAGAGGAGTACATAGCGAAGCATACTACCGGTTGGCAACACATACTGACGACGGCTTTGTTTGCTATAATCGCCGCGGTGCCTGTGTTTACGCTCACAAATGACGTATCTGTGGGAAGGGTTATATACACTTTGTTCAAGCTGTCGATGATGTTCTACCGTATGTTCAAAGGATATAATCGCGGAGCGATGGGCTACAATACAGTAGAGCCCAAGCATATCCAGGACAAAATTAAGTACTTGCATTTGTATCTTGAGTTCGTGGAGAAGAAGATGTATCTGAAGTTGAAGGAGAGATATGATCTCGTTTTTGATGGCTGCGAGAGCTTGGATGAGACAGAGGAACCTCGGGTTCAAGAACAGGGCGAATACATAAATCCGACGATAAATACCCCCTGAGCTATCCTTCAAAAACAATAGAAAGATTTTACCTCTGAAGTGTGGGGATTTTTAGTGTTAAATCTGATATTCAATTTGATACTCAATTTAACGAATTCAAACAAATTTAAACGAATTTTCAGCAAAAAACGGTTTAGTACAGCAGAATAAAACAAGGCAGGAAACCCTTTTAATTTAAAGGGTTTCCTGCCTTGTTTTATGGTGGAGACAGCAGAACTCGAATCTGCGACCCCTTGCATGTCAAGCAAGTACTCTAACCAACTGAGCTATGCCTCCGTATCAGTTCGACTCATATATTATACTACAAATCATTTTGAATTGCAATAGTTTTTTGAAAAAATTTTATTTTCGACGTATTGTTGTGAATTTTGTTGACAAATACAATAAAAAATGATATAATTACTGTGTTATGGCGCACACGCGTCCCGCACAAGTTAATGTTGAGTTAATAATACTAATGTATCATTAGTCGAATTACATAATAAAGGAGCTCACGATATGTCTGAAAAGATACTTATAGCAAGTGACAGCACTACTGACCTCAGTCCCGAGCTGGTGGAGAAATACGGTATAAAAATACTCCCCATGGGCGTTACGGTCGGTGACAAGGATTATACCGACGGAGTTGATATCAATCCTGACATGATCTATGAGAATTATAATAAAACGGGACAGCTTCCCAAAACCGCGGCTATAAATATAGCGCAGTTTTCTGATTTCTTCGAGGAGCATACCTCGCAAGGATATTCCGTGGTGTTCTTCACCATAAGCGGAGAAATGTCCTCAACGTTGAGCAACGCCAGGCTTGCGGCAGAGGATTTTGATAACGTGTACGTGGTCGACACGAGAAATCTCTCCACTGGCGGAGGACTTCTTGTTCTCGCGGCTGCTGAGATGGCGGCAGAAGGCAAGAGTGCGGCGGAGATAGCGGCGGCTTGTGAGGAGCTTATTCCTTGTGTGGACGCGTCCTTTGTTATCGATAGCCTTGAGTTCTTGCACAAGGGCGGACGTTGCTCGGCTCTTGCGGCATTTGGAGCTAATGTGCTTAGTCTCAAGCCCTGCATAACTGTCAAGGGCGGCAAGATGGGAGTAAGCAAGAAGTACAGAGGAAAGTTTGAGAAGGTGCTCCCTCAGTATATAGCGGACCGCATAGGCGATGCGAGCGATATCCACCTCAATAGAGTGTTTGTGACGCACGCAGGTTGTGACGAGGCAATCGTTCAGATGTGTGTTGATAAGGTCAAGGAGCTCGTACCCGTGGAGGAGCTCTTGATCACTCGTGCAGGTTGTACCGTGTCCTCTCACTGCGGCAGAAATACGCTTGGCGTGCTCTTTATCCGCAAGCAACCTGTTAAAATAGCAGAATAAGCTTAAAAGCGCTCGTATTCACGGGCGCTTTACTTTTATAAATGTCATCATTTGCAAGAAAGTGCAGCCGTATACAAAAATATTAAGAAGGTAAAAATAAAAAACAAACGAAAAGGAAATTTATAATTTTTAAATAATTATGGGCAGATATCTATTGCTTTTTTGACGAAAAGATGATATAATCTATATTGAAGTATAGTGGATAGGAGAGAATAAGGATTTATGAATATGAATTATGAAGGTTGGCGCGGATTTGAAAGCGGCACCTGGGTAAAAGAAATAAACGTAAGAAGCTTTATAAAGCACAATTTTACACCTTACGACGGAGACGATTCTTTCTTGGTAGGACCTACAAAGGCGACAGAGGAGCTTTGGAATCAGGTGCTTGAGCTCAGCCGCCAGGAGAGAGAAGCAGGCGGAGTTTTGGACATGGATACAAAGGTGATATCAACCATAACCTCGCACGCTCCCGGATATCTTAACAAGGAAAAGGAAAAAATAGTCGGTCTGCAGACTGATAAGCCTCTCAAGCGCGCTCTTATGCCTTACGGTGGTATCCGTATGGCAGAGAAGGCGTGTGCTGATAACGGTTACACGATTGATCCAGATATCAAGGAGTTCTTTACTAAGTACAGAAAGACACATAACGCGGGCGTTTTTGACGCTTACACTCCTGAAATGAGAGCCTGCCGTTCAAGCCATATCATCACGGGACTTCCCGATGCTTACGGACGCGGACGAATCATAGGAGATTACCGCCGAGTAGCTCTCTACGGTGTTGACAGACTTATCGAGGACAAGATGGAGCAGAAGGAGACCACCCGCTCCACTATGTACACCGAGATAATTAGAGACAGAGAAGAGCTTTCAGAACAGATCCGTGCGCTTGGCGAGCTCAAGGAAATGGCGGCAAGCTACGGCTTTGACATTTCAAGACCTGCCATTGATACCAAGGAAGCTATTCAGTGGCTTTATTTCGGATATCTCGCCGCAGCGAAGGAGCAAAACGGTGCGGCTATGTCGCTCGGACGCACATCCACGTTTATTGACATCTACGCCGAGAGAGACCTTAAGGAAGGCAGATACACCGAGGAAGAGCTTCAGGAGATGGTAGACCATTTCATAATGAAGCTTCGTCTTATAAAGTTCGCGCGCACCCCCGAATACAATGCGCTCTTCTCGGGAGATCCCCAGTGGGTGACCGAGTCCATTGCGGGAGTTGCGGTTGACGGACGTCATATGGTAACCAAGATGTCGTACAGATATCTCCACACTCTGCAGAATCTCGGTGCGGCACCCGAGCCTAACCTCACGGTGCTCTGGTCTACAAGACTTCCCGAGAATTTCAAGAGATTCTGTGCAAAGATATCCATTGAGACATCGTCGGTGCAGTATGAGAACGACGACCTTATGAGATTCCATCACGGTGACGACTACGCTATCGCGTGCTGTGTTTCCTCAATGGTGGTAGGTAAGGAGATGCAGTTCTTCGGTGCGAGAGCAAACCTTGCAAAGTGCCTTCTTTACGCGATAAACGGAGGAATAGATGAGGTGTCGGGCAAGCAGGTAGGACCGTCCTATCGCCCCATAACATCTGAATATCTCGATTATGACGAGGTAATGCAGAAATATGACGATATGATGCAGTGGCTTGCGGGAGTTTACGTAAACACGCTTAATATCATTCACTACATGCATGATAAATACTGCTACGAGAAGATACAGATGGCACTTCACGACAGACACGTGACTCGTTGGTTTGCAACGGGTATTGCGGGACTTTCCGTTGTTGCCGACTCTCTCTCGGCTATCAAGTACGCTAAGGTCAAGGTCATACGTAACGAGGCGGGTGTCGCGGTTGACTATAAGGTAGAGGGAGACTTCCCGAAATACGGAAACGATGACGACAGAGTTGACACTATAGCATACGATATCGTGCACAGATTCATGGGACACATCAGAAAGAATCATACGTACAGAGAGAGTATTCCCACAACGAGTATTCTTACCATTACGTCTAACGTCGTATACGGAAAAAATACGGGTGCTACTCCCGACGGACGTAAGAAGGGCGAGGCATTCGCGCCCGGAGCAAACCCCATGCACAGACGTGACACTCACGGAGCGGTCGCATCACTTGCATCTGTCGCAAAGCTTCCTTTCCGTGATGCACAGGACGGTATTTCCAATACCTTCTCTATAATTCCGGGTGCGCTGGGTAAGGACGATCAGGTATTCGTGGGCGATATAGACGTATGTCTTGATTGCGGAAACGGTGCTTGCGGCACGCCAACTCTTTTTGAGGGACTTGACGACAACGCAAAGGAATAAGATTTGCGAAATTTAACAAGGAGGAGCTATAAATGGCAGCAACAAAAAATCAGATAGACAATCTCGTTTCGTTGCTTGACGGTTACGTCGAAAAGGGCGGACACCATCTCAACGTAAACGTTTTCACAAAGGAGACTCTGCTCGACGCGCAGGCTCACCCTGAGAAATATCCTCAGCTGACCGTAAGAGTAAGCGGATATGCGGTAAACTTCATCAAGCTTACTAAGGAGCAGCAGGACGAGGTCATTTCGAGAACCTTCCACGAGCAGATCTGACGGAGATATGATAGGTCGCATACATTCAAGTGAAAGCTTTGGCACGGTAGACGGACCCGGGATAAGATACGTGCTTTTTATGCAGGGCTGTCCTATGCGATGCCTGTATTGCCATAATCCTGACACGTGGAGCTTGCAGGGCGGCAGGGAGGTGAGCGTCGATGAGGTGCTTGCCGAATACAAAAAGAATCAAGCCTTCTATAAAAACGGTGGAATAACCGTCACGGGAGGTGAGCCGCTTTTACAGATAGACTTTCTTATCGAGCTTTTCAAAAAGGCAAAGAATATGGATATACACACGTGTATAGATACCTCGGGGGTCACCTTTGACCCGCATGATGCCGAGCATATGAAAAGCATAGACGAGCTTCTTTCATATACCGATCTTGTGATGCTTGACATCAAGCATGTTGACGCAGAGAAGCATAAGGAGCTTACGGGAAGGGATAACGGCAATATTCTCGCCTTTGCAAGACATCTTGAGACTCGCGGAGTGCCCGTGTGGATACGCCACGTGGTAGTCGCGGGATATACCGATGACACAGACTATCTTCACAAGCTTGGAGCGTTTATTGCGACGCTCTCTAATGTGAAGGCGCTTGACGTTCTCCCATATCACAATATGGGTGAGAGCAAGTACAGAGAAATGGGTATAAAATATCGCCTTGAGGGCACGCCGTCCTTGAGCAACTCCAAAGCAGCAGAGGCAAGAAGGACTATACTTGAAGGTATGAGAACCGCAAAAAAGTAAAATGAAAAACGGCTTGTAGCACAAGCCGTTTTTTTGATGTAAGCTTATTTTATCGTCAGAAGCTCCTCTGCGCTCTTTCTTTTGGGCGCAACGGGCACCTCGTCGGCATATCCAATGGCAACAAGCGCCGACACTGACTGTCCTTCGGGTACCTCAAGAAGCTTAGAGACCTTGCTCTCGTCAAAAATTCCCATAATGACGGTGGCAAGTCCCACCTCGTGCGCCGCGAGACAGAAGGTCTGAGTGGCTATACCCGCGTCAAATGATTGCCAATGCGTACCCTTTGACGTAGTAAACGAGCCGTCACGCTCGTATCCCGAGCGGTTGTTTACCGTAGTGACGGCAAGAATTGCGGGAGCGCCGTTTGCAGTGTTGACGTTATACTCAAATCCCATCATACACTCACTCGCAAGCTTTTCCTTGAGCGCGGAGTTTGTGACCGCGATATACCTCGTGGCCTGTGAGTTCTTCCAGCTAGGTGCGTAAGTAGCCACATTTACGATGTCCGACAAGACATCGGCAGATATAGCTTTGTCAGCAAATTTACGGGTGCTGCGTCTTGTTTTTATACATTCTATTGTGTTCATAATTCCTCCGATAATTCCATGTTTTACTAATTATACCACATATAACTTAAAAAATCAAGAATAGTGCCAATATTATGTGACTAAGTCACGGAATAATGACGCAAAAGGTGGTAAAATATAAGCGTAAAGATAAAAATAATACAGATAAAAGGAGAAATAGATATGTCAGTACTCAAAATAAACAAAGAAAATTTTCAGTCCCTAAAAAACAGTGATAAACCCCTTCTTGTTGACTTTTATGCAGATTGGTGCGGCCCCTGCCGTATGCTCTCTCCCGTAGTGGATGAAATAGCAGAGGAGCGCGACGATATTATCGTCGGCAAAGTCAATGTTGACGAGCAGGAGGAGCTTGCAGCCGAGTTTGGTATATTCAGTATTCCCACGCTCGTGGTGATAAAGAACGGCGAGGTCGCGGGGCAGTCTACGGGCGTCAAGCCAAAGGAGCAGATACTTTCAATGCTATAAGTTGAACTGATACGCCCTGCGGTTATGGTCGAGAAGAGTTCAACTCTTTTCGGCTATAGCGTTAAGGCGCGGAGCTTGCTCTTGTCAAGAATCCTGATACCGTCTGTTCGGGATGATGATATAATTCCCTCAGACACAAAATATTTTAACATTCGAGACACAACCTCACGGGCAGTTCCCATGTATTTGGCTATCTGCTCGTGAGTTAATTTTACTATGTCGGAGTTGTTTTTTGCTATCTCGTCAAGCAGAAATATAGCCAGCCGCTTGTCCATACTCATAAAGAGAATTTGTTGCATTACCCACATAATATCCGAAAAACGACTTGCGGCGGTCTCAAGAGCAAATATTTTCGCCTCGGGCATGCGCTGAGCGATGCTTTCGAATGCGCATCCGCCTACGACCACACATTCACTGTTTTCCTCGGAGTCGATGAATACGTCAAAGGTAATTGTGTTGAGAACACACGAGGCAGAGAGTATGCACATATCGCCGGGGAACAGACGGTAAAGCGTTACCTCTTTGCCCTCCTCGGATAAAAGGTATAGGCGCAACGAGCCTGACCGTATAAGGATTACACCCGTACACTCGTTTCCGTCGTGAACGTTGGTGCCCTTTGGAAAATGAACGTGGTGAGAGGAGCGTATAAGCGTTTCCTTGTCGTCCTCGGTCATATTATCCCAAAAGGGAAAAGTGCTCTTAAAAAGCTCGATCAACTGATGTTTTTCCATTTTGTGCTCCAAATTTATCATAAAGGTCTGATAATGTACTAATATAATTATATAATAAAAGCTCGGCTCTGTCAATAAAGCGCCAATTTGTTTTTTATATACTTTTGTGATAAAGTCACGGAAAAGCGATGCGGACGTTGATATAATGTAAATACAGATAAACCAATCAAGGAGAAAAGCTATGCATATTTACGATGTGATAATAATAGGAGGCGGACCTGCGGGCTATACCGCGGCACTATACGCGTCGCGCGCGGGATTTGATACACTTTTGATAGAGAGAATGTCGTCAGGAGGACAAATGGCACTCACCGACACAATAGACAATTATCCCGGGTTTGAGAAGGGAATAGACGGCTTCACCCTGGGTGTCAAGATGCAGGCAGGCGCAGAGCGCTTCGGTGCGCGGACACGTAATGCCGACGTGATAGGCGTTGAGCTCTCGGGTAAGATCAAAAAGGTCATTACGAGTACGGGCGAGCTTATGTCGTACACGGTAGTCATCGCGACGGGGGCAAATCCGCGCGAGCTTGGCATTGAGGGCGAGACTGAGCTGATCGGCAGAGGACTGCACTATTGCGCTCACTGTGACGGTAGATTTTATAGAAACAGAACCGTGGCGGTGGTCGGCGGCGGTAATTCCGCGGCGGCAGATGCCTTGTATCTTTCTAACCTTGCCAAAAAGGTCTACCTTATTCACCGTAGGGACAGTCTGCGCGCTACCAAGGTCTACCATGAGCCTCTTAAGAAGGCAGAGAACGTGGAATTTGTCTGGAACAGTACCGTCTCTGAGCTTATAGTTGAGGAGCGCGTGGCAGGGGCTAAATTAAAGAGCAAAGACGGCGACAAGGAAAAAGAACTGCGCTTTGACGGAATTTTCGTCAGTATAGGACGCAAGCCCGCCACGGATATATTCCGCGGACATATAGAGCTTGACGAATTGGGATATATAATAGCCGACGAGAGTACGAGGACGAATATTGATGGCGTGTACGCCGTGGGTGACGTACGTACCAAGGCATTGCGTCAGGTGGTGACGGCGGTAGGAGATGGCGCGGTAGCCGTGCACTTTGCTGAAGAATATCTTGCAGGCACAAAAAGGTTATATGAATAAAGCCACGAAGGATAATTATGATATGCACCTCTAAAAGGTAGAGCTTTTAGGGGTGCATATATTACCCATAAGTGCGCCCGAATTGAGATCTGTTATCCTCGGCTTTGTATTCAAAAAGCACTTTGAACTGTTGACATATAAACGAAAATGTGTTATAATTTGTAATTGTGGGGATGTGTAGATTTTTGATCGAACTCTCATTTTTAGATCAAGCAGGAGGATAGTATGGCATCTGATAACAGGACTTTCCGCGATAAGCTGCAAGCAGAGATCACAGAGCTTAAAATGCTGCTCAGGGCGATCCCTGCCACCGTGGTGACCTTGTTCGTGGTCAGTGTGGTCTGTATGAACCTTCTTGCCAACAAAACGCTTTTACAGCTTGATTGGATAGCTCTTGACGGAGGAATACTCATATCCTGGCTATCCTTTATGTGTATGGATATCATCACAAAGCACTTCGGTCCCAAGGCATCCAATAGCATAACCGTGCTGGCGGTGATGATAAATCTTCTGACCTGCCTTATATTCTTTGTTGCAAGTGTAATTCCCTCAAACGCAGGGGACTATGATGCCTTCAACGGAATCTTCGGCGGCACGTGGTTTATTCTGCTTGGAAGCACGATAGCCTTTCTTGCCTCTGCTCTTATTAATAATATGCTAAACTTTATAATAGGCAAGAGCTTTCGAAAGAATCCCGACGGCAAGCTTGCCTATGCTATGAGAACGTATATATCTACGTTTATCGGGCAATTTCTTGACAATTTCATTTTCTCAGTCATCGTGTTTATATTTTTTGCCCCGATATTCTGGAACGGATTTCATTGGACTTGGCTCCAATGCGCAATGTGCGCTCTGACGGGAGCAGTTGCCGAGCTTATTATGGAGATAGTCTTTTCTCCTATTGGCTACCGTATCACTAAAAAGTGGCAGAGAGAGTCTGTGGGAATCGAATATTTACAATATATAGGAATGGAAAAACAAAAATGAAGGTTTTGATAACGGGAACGTCGCAGGGAATAGGAAAAGCCATAGCCGAGCTTTTTCTTGCGCGGGGACACAAAGTCATAGGCATTGACCGACAGTGTAAAACTGTCGATCACCCCGAATATACCCACTTTAAATGTGACGTGCGCGATAGGGAACACCTGCCACGGATTGACGGCGTTGAGATATTGATAAACAATGCGGGAACGCAGAACGAGGATGATATAGACGTAAATCTTAAGGCGTTGATACATATAACTGAGAAATACGGCTGTCAGGAAAGAATAAGGTCTATCCTCAATATCGGCTCGGCTAGCGCGCATACGGGCGCGGAGTTCCCCGAGTATTGCGCAAGCAAGGGCGGAGTTCTGGCGTACACCAAGAACGTAGCTATGCGAGTGGCGAAATACGGTGCCACCTGCAATAGTCTCGACCCCGGCGGTGTGCTTACCCCCCTCAATGAATGCGTAATAAATGCCCCTGATCTTTGGGATAAGATAATGAAAGAGACACCTCTGCGTCGTTGGGCAACGCCCGAGGAGATAGCCGAGTGGGCGTATTTCCTGACCGTGACAAACACGTTTTGCACGGGACAGAGCATTCTGGTCGACGGAGGAGAATCCATAAACTACAATTTTGTGTGGAAGGACTAAGCTTTTAAGCTTTAAAATAAAAAACAGTATTATAGATACACCGATAATGAAAGGAGTAAAAAATGTTATCACCGGAAGAAATAATGCAATTATTACAAAGCCTCATCTGGTTGCTTGCGGGTGTTGGAGTGTTCATTGTAGGTATGAACTTTATGGGCGACGCACTTGAAAAAAGCGCGGGCAACGGAATGAAGAGACTTCTTGAAAAGATAAGCAACAATCGTTTTTCGGGCGTCGGTATCGGCGCGGGAGTGACGGCTATTATTCAGAGCTCGTCCGCTACGTCGGTAATGGTCATAGGTCTTGTAAATGCAGGCGTTATGACTCTTATGCAGGCGACCCCCATTATTATGGGTGCCAATATCGGTACGACCATAACGGGTGTACTTGTTGCGCTTAAAAACGATTATTTCAATATGGCTATGTATCTTCTTGCTTTTGCGGGAGTAATGATGGGCTTTTTCAAAAAAGAGAAGATAAAGATCGCAGGCAGCCTTTGCTGCGGACTCGGACTTATCTTCGTAGGTCTTGAGGTTATGAGCAGTGAGCAGGCATTTGGAAACCCATTGGTTGAGAGTATGTTCACCGAGGTGTTCAAGGCTATCAATTTCCCATTGCTTCTGATTTTGGTTGGAATCGTGTTTACGGCGCTAATTCAGAGCTCGTCGGCGGCGACGGGTGTCGTTATTACGATGGTTGGTGCGGGCGTGCTTCCGCTTGACCTTGCATTGTTCATCGTGCTTGGCGCGAATATCGGCACTTGCGTAACGGCTCTGCTTGCTTCCGTCGGAGCAAATGCCAATTCAAAGCGTGTTGCCCTGATACATTTTACCTTTAACGTTATTGGAACTATACTGTTTACCGCAATTATATGGATATTCAGAGATCCCGTTGTAAATTTCCTAGTCTCTGTATTCCCCGCAAACGATCCGATGTCGTTGCAGATGCGAGTATCCACTTTCCACGTTATATTCAACGTTACGACGACACTTTTGTTGCTACCCTTTGTAAAACTGCTAGTGAAGTATTCTTGCCTTGTTATCAAGGATAGGAAGGAGAGCGAGGAGGGGCTATCCCTCAAATATGTGGACGAGAGACTTCTATCTATGCCTCCGATCGCTCTTATGCAGGTTAAGAAGGAAATGGACTATATGTTGGGATTGGTGGAGGAGAATATCGTCCTTGCCTTTACCTCTATGGATACAGGTGCGTCCGAGCATAGCGAGAGGATAAGAAGAAACGAGGATATCATCGACTTTACCAATAGCGCGTTGACCAAATTCCTCATCAAGCTTTCAGTTGGAGTGGAGCAGAGTGACGAGCGCATTATTGGCTCGTATTTCCACGTTTTGAACGACCTTGAGCGCATAGGTGACCACGCCGAGAACTTCCACGAGATAGGCGTTGAGATGATAGACAAAAAGATAGCATTCTCGGACAAGGCGCGCGGAGAGATATCCGCTATGCGCAAAAGTGTAATGGAAATGTTTGATATTTCAAAGGATGCGTTTGAAAATCTCAATAAAGACCGCCTGCCCGCCCTCACCACTCTTGAGGAGAGTGTTGACGGTAAGAAGAAGGAGCTTATAGCAAGTCATTTCGCACGTCTTGCGGAGGGCAATTGTAACGTAGATGTAAGCCCCTATTACTCGTCTGTTGTATTGGGACTTGAGCGTGTTGCGGACCATCTTGTCAACGTGGGTTACAGTATTATGAACCCCACGGGCTCTCAAAAAGAATAATATAACAAAAGTGCGACGCTCAAAGCGTCGCACTTTTGCGGTTAATTTTACTCTTTTGTGAGCAGAATAATAATATTGACAAAATAAATTATGTGTGTTATAATTCAATTGTTTGATTATAAAAAGATTGTGGTGGGAGCTATGATAGAGACCAAATTTACAACAAAAATAGATTTTGCGCCTATAACCGTGCAGGACAAGGCAATTTATGAGAGCTACCTTGCGGGCGAGAGCGGACGCGGCTGTGAATTTTCCTTTGCCAATCTTTATTTGTGGGGCAGGCAGAACTTTGCCGTTCTGCACGACCACGTCTTATTGTTTTCGCAGTTTGACCGCCGTAGCGTCTATCCCTATCCAGTAGGCAAGGGCGACAAAAAGGCTGTGCTTGACCGCATTATCGAGGACTCAAGAGAGAGGGGAATACCTTGCCGCATAACAGGACTCGATTCTGCGGCAAAAGAGACTCTCGAGCAGCTTTATCCCGACAAATTCCGCTTTCATTCCGACGAGGGCTCGTTTGACTACGTCTACGATATAAACGACTTGGCAGACCTCAAGGGCAAAAAATATCACGGAAAGCGCAATCACCTAAACCGCTTTTATGAGACATTTCCCGATTACAGTGTTGAGCCCATAGGAGAGGACAACCTCGCGCGAGTAAAGCAAATGGCGGATAATTGGTATAGCACTCGTTTATCTGAAAATCCCGACGCCGATTATCATATGGAAAAAGCGGCGCTCAATAAGGCATTCAAGCATTACCGCGAGCTTGAAATGGAGGGCTTGGTGCTGATGGGCAGGGGAGAGGTGCTTGCATTTACACTTGCCAGCCGTCTTTCAGAGGACACCCTTGACGTGCATTTTGAAAAAGCCCTATCCGACGTTCAGGGGGCGTACGCCGCTATCAACTGCGAGTTTGCACGCTATATAAGGCAGAAATATCCCAATATTCAATATCTTGACCGTGAGGAAGATATGGGACTTGAGGGCTTGCGTAAGGCGAAACAGAGCTACCGACCTCACCATATGGTAAAAAAATGCTGGGCGTGTCTTTTGGAGGACGGATATGACTATTGACGCACCGAGCAGAGCTCATCTGCCCGCTCTCCGTGCTCTTTGGCAGGAGGCGTTTGGGGACAGCGATGAATTTTTGAATATATTTGAGAAGACCGCCTTTTCATCCGACCGTTGCCGTTGCCTTTTCATTGAGGGCGTACTTGTCGCCGCGCTTTATTGGTTTGATTGCTCGTGCCGCGGGGAGCGTATCGCTTATCTTTACGCTATTGCCACCGCGAAGGCATATCGCGGTCGCGGATTCTGCTCAGCGCTTATGGAGAATACTCATATTCATCTTTGGAAGCTTGGATATGAGGGTAGTATTCTTGTGCCCGGCACTAAAGAACTCTTTGAATTTTATAAAAAAAGCGGATACCGGGTATGTAGTTACGTTCGGGAGCTTGAATGTAAGGCATCGTGCGAGAGCTTGACACTCCGACAGATAGACGCGTGCGAATATGGCAAATTACGACGTGAGCTTTTGTCAGATGGCGACGTTGTGCAGGAAAATGAAAATTTGAGATTTTTGCAAGCTCAAGCCGAGCTCTACACAGGGGAGGGATTTTTACTCGCCGCTCGACGCGAGAGAGAAACACTCTTTGGTATTGAACTTTTGGGCGATATTAAAAAAGCTCCGAATATTACCCGCTCGCTTGGGTGTGCCGAGGGACATTTTCGCGCCCCGGGAGCAGATATACCCTTTGCGATGTACCTCCCATTAGGTGAGCGCATGCTTACGCCGCCTACCTATTTCGGCTTGGCGTTTGATTGAGCTAGAATGAACAAAATCAAAAAAGAGGCACAAAGCCTCTTTTTGATTGCCTTTATATCTAAATAACTTTTGTTTTCGGTATCAGCATAACCAATGATGCTTTTTAATTGATCAAAATTGATAAAATCTATTGACAAAAGTATAAAATTATGATATACTAACGAGTGTTTAAATGGGTGTTGCACAGGTTGGTGTGTGCGATACTTCGCAACGCTTGCGTTGCTCGTTGGCTCTCTGCTTCGCGAATCGTCGCCACTGACGTGTCGGTTCGGGACCAAGAGGTCGCAAGTTCAATTCAACATCGGGGTGTGGCACAGTTTGGTAGTGCGCTTGGTTCGGGACCAAGAGGTCGCAAGTTCGAATCTTGTCACTCCGACCAAATAATACGGAGGGGATTCGTCCCCTCCGTATTGTTTGGTTGGAATGATACTGTACCGCAGAGAAATTGCCGACTAAACCTGCGATGCAGGTTTAGTTAGGTGTTCTGAATCTTGTCACTCCGACCATATCGAGTGTTCATAACGAATTTGAGTTATGGACACTCGATTTTTATCAAAATCTTTAATGTTACGTTATTAATGGCTAAAATAACGCAAAGGCACTTGTGGCAATATTTCCACAAGCGCCGTTCTTACAAAAGTTATCTTAAAAGCTGATTTTATTTACGTGCTATTGACAACCTATATTAAACCATGTTATACTTATACAGGTATATAAGACTTGATTTTTTACAAGGATGAACTGGTATGATGCCTCATAAAAACAAAAGCGTATTTACTCGAGTGTTGAAAATAGTTCTGTGTATTTTCTTTTGTTTGTTG
>CAJGCF010000035.1 GCA_904501865.1 uncultured Clostridia bacterium | reverse complement strand
TCTCATACGCCCGACTGCTCTCACAGGGTGAACTGCTCACCCTGCTCTCGCGGATACGTCTGAGCCACGCTCTGGGATACGGCTCACAAGAGCTTGAGCCCCTGCCGGACATTGCCGCGCTAAATTTTATGCTTGCAGAGGGGCTTGACTCCTCCGTCATATCGGGCGGTGGCAGGTGTTCCTCCCTTGAGGAGTGTGACGAGCTTCGCGCTGATTTCGCAAGAAAATACATATCCCTGAAAATCACCGAAAAACAAGAGGTCTGAAATGTCCAACAAATTTACTTCCAAAGCCCAGTACGCGCTCAATATGGCTCTGACATATGCGTGTGACCTTGGGCACTCGTATATAGGCAGTGAGCATCTTCTGCTTGGTCTGATGGCGACCGCCGACTCTGCCGCGGAAAAGATACTTTCTTCTCGCGGAGCTAAGCTTGACAGTATAAAAAACAAGATGATAGAAATAACGGGAATAGGATCGCCGGGGCTGGTCTCGCCCTCGGATATGACACCGAGGACAAAAAAAATAATAGAGGGCTCTGCCTATCAGTCCATACAGAGCGGGCACGCATACATTGGAACAGAGCATCTGCTCTTATCCCTCGTCTCTGACCGTGATTGCGTGGCGGTCAGAATGCTTGAGAGCCTTGGCGTATCCGTAATGGATGTCAAAAATGATGTTGAGGCGTATCTTGAGACCACGCCAGGCAAGACATCGGGGGCGGCAGGCGCTCGCGGCGGCGTGGCGCAAAAGACCAAGCAAAACGAAAAAAGCGCGCTCTCGTCTTATGGACGGGACCTTCTTGATATGGCGCGCAGAGGGCGACTCGACCCTATAATTGGACGAGACGGCGAGACCGAGCGAGTTATACAGATACTTTCGCGCAGAAGCAAAAACAACCCTTGTCTTATCGGCGAGCCTGGGGTGGGTAAGACCGCCGTGGTAGAGGGCTTGGCGCAAAGGATAGCCGAGGGGGATGTGCCCGAAACGCTACGCGACAAAAGCGTTATATCCCTTGACCTTGCGAGTATGATTGCAGGCGCGAAATACCGCGGTGAATTTGAGGAAAGGCTCAAAAAAATACTCGCGGAGGTAGAAAAAGACCCCGACGTCATAATATTTATTGATGAGATACACACCATAATAGGTGCGGGAGCGGCAGAAGGCGCTGTGGACGCGGCGAATATAATCAAGCCCGCGCTGGCACGCGGTGAGCTTCAGGTCATAGGCGCTACCACTATTGACGAATACCGCAGGCATATTGAAAAGGACGCGGCGCTCGAGCGTCGCTTTCAATCCGTCACCGTAGGCGAGCCCTCGCAGGACGAGACCTTGCAGATACTGCGAGGACTACGCTCAAAGTACGAATCTCACCACAAGCTCACTATCTCCGACGAGGCACTTACGGCGGCGGTGGAGCTCTCTGTTAGGTATATAAACGATAGATTCCTGCCCGACAAGGCAATAGACCTCATCGACGAGGCGGCGGCGCGCTTGCGACTCAAGATGTTCACAAGTCCTCCCGAGCACAGACAGATGGAGCAGGAGATAAAAAGGCTTGAGTGTGAAAAGGCAGAGGCGGTCACGGAGCAGAATTTTGAGGCAGCCGCGTCTATTCGAGACAAAGAGGACGAGCTTAAAAAGCAGTACAACGAGGCAAAAAGCGAATGGGAAAGGCGCAAAAATCTTGAGGAGCTCTCTCTCCGCTCCGACGACGTTGCCGACATAGTAACTCAATGGACGGGCATACCCGTAAGTCAACTGCTTGAGAGCGAGGGCAAAAAACTTGCCGCGCTTGAGGAGCAACTAAAAGAGCGCGTGATAGGACAGGACGACGCCATATCCGCCATAGCGAGTGCTATACGGCGAGGACGCACGGGGCTCAAGGACCCCTCTCGCCCGACAGGCTCGTTTATCTTCGCGGGGCAGACGGGCGTGGGAAAGACAGAGCTTTGCCGTGCTCTTGCACTCTCGCTTTTCGGCAGCGTCGACGCTATGATACGACTTGATATGTCTGAATATATGGAAAAGCACAGCGTGTCAAAGCTCATAGGCTCGCCACCAGGCTACGTGGGCTACGATGAGGGCGGCATACTCACTGAAAAAATACGCAGGAGCCCTTATTCCATAGTGCTTTTCGACGAGATAGAAAAAGCTCACCCCGACATATTCAATCTTCTTTTGCAGATACTCGACGACGGAGCGCTCACAGATTCACAGGGCAGACGCGTGGATTTTAAAAATTCCATTATAATAATGACAACCAACCTCGGCGCGAGATTGCACGGTGAGGTGGGGCGTTTGGGCTTCTCTACGGGCGCCAGCGGTGAGCTTGAGAATATGAGACAGAGGGTGCTCGACCGGCTACGCACCTCATTCCGTCCCGAATTTCTTAACCGCATAGATGAAGTCATCATCTTCAAGCCCTTGGACAAGGACGAGCTATGCAGAATTGCCGAGCTTCTGCTCTCCTCCGTCGCAGACAGAATAGAGAGCACGGGGCTGCTTATTGAATTCGATGGGAGCGTTGCCTCTGCCATAGCCGAAAGTGAGCGTGCCCCAGAATACGGCGCGAGACCTCTCCGCAGAGCTATTATAAAGATGATAGAGACCCCCTTCTCCGAGGCTATGGTGCGCGGAGATTTCAAGCGCGGAGATTACGTTTTCGTAAGCTTTGACGGGGAAAAGATGACCTTCACAAAAAAATCCTCGGCTCAAAAGGAGAGTCTGACCGCCGAGAATAATTGACGTGACGTTATAATTTTCAATAATGAGTTTTATCTGTTGCAAAATCGGCAAAAATCTGTTATAATGATATCGGTGAAATTTCTCCTACGGATACCAAAATTTGCTCGAAAGTCAGGTAGGTAAATTGGAAAACAGATCAAAACCCATTGCGGTAATTGATTCAGGCGTCGGTGGAATAAGCGTTCTACGCGAGCTCGTTGAGATAATGCCGCACGAAGATTATATATATTTCGGAGACTCCGCAAACGCGCCCTACGGCACACGGGACAAATCCGACGTTCTGAATATAACAAGGGCAAATCTTGATATGCTCAAGGATATTGGCATAAAGGCTCTGGTAATTGCCTGCAATACCGCAACGAGCGTTGCGGTCAAAATCTTGCGCGAGGAAAATCCCGACCTTATAATAGTTGGAATCGAGCCCGCTATAAAGCCCCCCGCTCTGCTTTACGATCACCCCACAGTGCTTGTTATGGCTACTCCGCTTACTCTAAAGGAAGAAAAATTCCTCTCGCTTATGGCAAAATACGCCGACCGCGAGACTATAATCCCCCTGCCCTGCCCGAGACTTGCCGAGCTTATAGAGAGCGGCGAGCTGGACAGCCCAGAGATAGACAAGTACGTGCGTGAGCTTCTCTCACCCTACCGAGAGCAGAAAATAGACGCTCTGGTGCTTGGGTGCACCCACTATCCGCACGTCAAAGACGTCATTATGCGTTACGTCTCTCCAACAGTCCGCATCTTCGACGGCGGTGAGGGCACGGCGCAGGAAACGCGCCGCAGGCTCGAATCGGCAGGCCTTTTACGGAGCGGCGAGGGCTGCGGAAGGGTAAAATTTCTCAATTCCTCCGACGACGAAAGGCTTATCGAGCTTTCAAAAAAGTTACTTTGCAGACAATAATAAAAATCCACCTGCATAGCAGGTGGTACAGATCACAGACAAAGCCTATCTCGCACTTGAGATGGGCTTTGTCTGTGATTTGAATACCGCATATCCTGCTCGGATATGCGGTATTTTTTATTTAGTTAAGAATTTATATATAGTTGTGGACTCGTAGACCTCGCCTGCGTTAAGCGTGCAATCCGTGAAGTTCGGGTGGTTGACGCTATCGGGCATTCTCTGTGTCTCAAGGCAGAATGCGTTCTGCGCAGCCTGAGGATATCCGCCCTTGAAGGGATAATTCGGATTCTTCATAAAGTTTGCCGAATAGAACTGAGCGCAGGGCTCTGTGGTATAGACCTCCATTACTCTACCGCTCTTTTCATCGTACGCTCTCATACGGGGCGCGGACATTGGCTGCTCCCTCTTTACAAAGTTGATGCAGTGGTCATATCCTCCCGCAACCTCAAGTGGACGATAGGAAAGGTCAAAATCGCGTCCTATGGTCTTGGGCTCTCTAAAGTCAAACGCCGTGCCCTCCACCGAGGCAAACTCGCCCGTGGGGATCAACTCGTCGTCAGTTACCACGAAGGTATCGGCGTCAAGCCAGAGCTCGTGGTCGAATATCTTTCCCGACGCATATCCTCCAAGGTTAAAGTATGCGTGGTTGGTCAGATTGATAATAGTCTTTTTGTCTGTTTCGGCTCTGTACGTGATGTGCAGAGCATTATCCTGACTCAGCTTATAGCTCACCTTGACCTTGAGAGTGCCGGGGTAGTTCTCCTCTCCGTCTGGCGAGGTGTAGTAGAGGTCGAGCACACAGCCGTCCTCCTCAACTCTTGCCTCCGCGTCCCATATTTTATGAGAGAAGCCTACCTTGCCACCGTGCAGGTGATTTTTATTATTGTTTATGTAGAGATCATACTCAACCCCGTCAAGCGAGAATTTTCCGTTTGCTATTCTGTTGGCAACTCGTCCTATGAGCGCACCCTGATAGCCGTCCGAGCCAAGATAGCCCGACATATCGTCGTAGCCGCAAACTATATCCGCAAGCTTTCCCTCTCTATCGGGGACGAGCAGCTTGTTTATCGCGCCACCAAAGGTGATGATGCTGACGCTCGCGCCGCTATCCACCGTCATAGTGTACATATCAACGGCATTTCCATAAGCCTTGCCGAAAGGTCTCTTTTCAACATTCATATGCTTACACTCCAAAAAGCCTTATTCCGTATAGCCGTTCGGGTTTTTGCTCTGCCAATTGTTCGAGTCGCGGCACATCTCGAATATGCCGAACTCTGCCTGCCAGCCAAGCACCTCACGCGCCTTTGTGGGATCTGCGTAGCACGCCGCAATGTCGCCGGGACGGCGAGGATCTATAACGTACTTTATCTCTATACCCGTAGCGTCGTTATATGCCTTAACTATGTCAAGCACCGAGTAGCCGTTACCTGTGCCGATATTGAAATAATCAATGCCGCCCGCCTTCTCGATATACTGAAGTGCCTTGAGATGAGCGCGCGCAAGATCAACAACGTGTATATAGTCGCGGACTCCCGTGCCGTCGTGTGTATCGTAATCGTTGCCAAAGACGTGGAGCATAGGAAGCTTTCCTGCCGCCACCTTGGTTATATAGGGCATAAGGTTATTGGGTATGCCGTTGGGATCCTCTCCCATAAGTCCCGAGGCGTGCGCCCCTATAGGATTGAAGTAACGGAGCACAGATACCTTCCATTCCTTATCCGAAATATAGATGTCCTTGAGTATGCGCTCTATCATTACCTTTGTCTCGCCGTAAGGATTGGTCGCGTTGCCTACCTTAGCGGTCTCCTTTATCGGCACCTCGTCGGGATCTCCGTAAACTGTCGCCGAGGAGCTGAACACGATAGTCTTTACTCCGTAGCGGTTCATACAGTCGCAAAGGTTGAGAGTTCCCGTTACGTTGTTATTATAGTACTCTCTGGGCTTTGCAACGGACTCTCCTACCGCCTTGAGTCCCGCGAAATGAATAACGCTGTCAATATCGGGGTTTTCCTCGAATATCTTATCCATAGACGCGACGTCAAGCAGGTCTGCCTTATAGAATTTGAAGTCCTTACCCGTTATCTGCTTGATTCTGTCGAGAACGACGGGCTTACTGTTACAAAAATTGTCCATAATAACTATATCGTATCCCGCGTTTAAAAATTCAACCGCTGTGTGAGAGCCTATAAATCCCGCTCCGCCTGTAATAAGCACTGACATAATGATCTCCATTCCGCCGCCTATGGCGGCACATATATTTTTGATGAATTTTGCCGCTCGGCAAAATTTGCGCGTGAAAAAATTTATTTCCAGAGCTTATGAGGATATTCCCCACCATCCATAAGGGCACGGAGAGCATTTTTTACTCCCTCCTTGTCCTCGGAGTAGGTCACCCCGTACCAAGCCGCACTCGTCGCGTAGACCTTGACGTCACACTTGCCTGCGTGCATCATCTCGTCTACCGCTCCCGGCAGGTAATACTCACTCTTGAGCTCTCCTCCCTTTTCTGAGGAAAGGAAGCTAACAAAGCCCGCCTCGAGCACATCGAAAATTGCGGGGGTAAGTCCCCAGCAGTTCATTGACACAACGGTATTTCCCGAAAGATGCTTCCATTCGCCGTCGTCACCCAGATAGAGCGCGTCTGCTCCATCTGTCTTTATCTTTGTAAGCTCGGTTATGGAATCAAGCATTCCGTCTTCAGTCGTAACGCATTTACCGCGCGAGACCGTTCCATTCTCCGTCAGAGTGTTGCGGAGAACGTAGCCTATCATACAGTAATTCCCAGACTTGACGTCAATATTCTTCAAATGCTCGGCAAGCTTGACAAAGGCGTCTCTGCCATAAAAATCGTCGGCATTTATGACCGCGAAATTGTCATCTACCAGCTCCTTGGCGCAAAGAAGGGCATGTGAGGTACCCCAGGGCTTTACTCTGCCTTCGGGAACAGAAAATCCTTCGGGAATTTTTTCAAGCTCCTGAAAAGCGTACTCCACCTTGATATAAGGCTCGACTCTCGCTCCCACGGTCTCGTGAAATGCGTCGTAATTCTCTTTTTTGATGATGAAAACGACCTTGTCAAAGCCCGCCTTCACCGCGTCAAATATTGAAAAATCAATAATAAACTCACCACCGTCGGTGATAGGGTCTATTTGCTTAAGTCCGCCGTAACGCGAGCCCATGCCCGCCGCCAATATCACAAGTGTCATATACCCTCCGATATCTCTCCTAAAAAGATTTTATTTGAAAGAATATTATATCATATGTGCAGTATTTTGTAAAGGATGTGCCCCTACTCTTAACATTTTATTTACATTTCACAAATATTTATATAAACGTAAAACAAGTTGCCGAATACTATTGACAAGACCTTTAAAATTTGGTATAATAATGTATCAAACGAGACACTTTTAAGAGGAAAACATATGTCAAAGGATATTGCAAAGCATCGCGAGCAGTATTTGGAGCTTTTGCTCTCCCTGCCCATATTCAAGGGCGCAGAGCCTAAGCTTCTTGAGGCTGCCGTGACAAACGGAGAGTTTCCTGTCAAAACCTACAGCTCGGGAGACATGATATATTGCCCCGAGGAGCAAGAAAAGCGAATGATAGTCTTTCTCTCGGGCAAGGCAAACGTATATTCCGCCGACACCTCACGCGCTACGCTCTTGCGCACGGTCGTAAGCGGCGGTGTGGTTGGAGTTGCAAATCTCTTTTCGGCAGAGCCGTTTGTAAGCCGAGTTATAGCCGACAAGAGCTGTAAAACTCTTGAAATATCGGCAAAGCACTTTGGCAAAATGCTTGAGAAGGACAAAAGCGTACTATATAATTACATATCCTTCCTCTCCGACAGAATATGCTTCCTCAACCGCAAGATAGTCTATCTTACGGCTGGTAGTGCCGAGCGAAAGCTTGCGCATTTCCTCGTCTCACTCGCCGAGGAGCAGGGCTGTGACAGCTTTGAGCTCCCCGTCAATATGAACTCGCTTGCCGAGATGCTGAACCTCGGTCGCGCGTCTCTTTACCGCGCCGCCGACAAGCTCGAATCCGACGGGCTCATCACTCACGAGGGCAAGAAAATAACAGTTATATCAAAAGAAAAAATGCTCACCGAATATGAGCAATAAGCTTTAATAAATCATTTACGCAAGAAAGGAAAAAAACACTATGAAAAGCTTCACCAAAAAATTTTTAGCCATAATTTGCGCGACAGTTATGCTTGCCGCCTGCCTCTCCTCCTGCTCACCTGTCAAGCTTGACGGCGAGCTTGAGATAAATATATCCGTGCTCAACGGAACTACCGGATTTGGCGCCGCTAAGCTCATAAGTGACACGGCAAACGGCAAGTCCGAGCTCAACTACAAATTCACTGTCGAAACAGACGCGGCAAACATTCAGTCCGCGCTCATCAATGGAACGGTGGATATTGCCGCGCTCCCCACAAACGCCGCGGCGGCTCTCTACAACAAAACCGAGGGCAAGATCAAGATAGCGGCGGTCAATACCCTCGGAGTGCTCTATGTTGTCACCAACGGCGTTGAGATAAAGAGCATTGATGACCTTGAGGGTAAGACGGTCTACTCCCCCGCGCAGAACCCCGCGTTTGTCTTTGAGGCTATATGCAGAGCAAATAATCTTATACCGGGTGAGAATATCACAATAGATACTGCTTTTGCTCAGCCCGCTGACCTCCGCGCCGCTCTCGTGTCAGGTCAGGTAGATATCGCCGTGCTCCCCGAGCCTATGGTGACTATCGCGAAAGCCGCAAACTCTCAGCTCTCCGTCTCTCTCGACCTCACTGACGAGTGGGAAAAGGCATACGGCGAGAATACTCTTATGCAGGGTTGTATCGTTGTACGCACGGAATGGGCAGAGGCTCATCCCAAGGAGCTTGAGCAGTTCCTCTCCGATTACGAGGCATCCGTGAAATTCACCAACGATGACCCTGCAAGTGCCGCGACTTGCATAGTTGAAACAGGCGTTTTCGCAGGTAAGGCCCCCGTAGCAGAAAAGGCTATCCCCAAGTGCAATATAGTTTATATTGACGGAGAAGAAATGGCGAACGCTCTCGGCGTATTCTTTGAAAAGCTTTATGCGGTCAATCCAAAGGCGGTTGGCGGAAAGCTTCCCGACGCTGATATTTACTTGACAGAATGATAAAAAACATTCTAAAATACTCCCTCATCACGCTGATATGGCTTGCGGTGTGGCAGATAGTCGCTATGGTCGTGGGGCAAGAACTGCTCTTCCCCGCGCCGCTGGCGGTGCTTGTCCGTCTCTTTGAACTTTGCGTGAGCCGGGAATTTTACAAAACCCTCGGGATATCGCTTTTGCGAGTGGTCGCGGGAATGGTCATCGGTATACTTATAGGAGCGCTCGGCGGCACTCTGACGGCTTTCTGCCGCATAGCAAGAGACTTTTTCTCTCCTATGCTCGCAATAGTCCGCTCAACTCCCGTGGCGTCATTTATAATACTTCTCGTGCTTTGGATAAGCCGAGATCTCGCGCCTGTTGTGATAGCCGCAATTATGGTCATTCCTGTGGTTTGGTCGAACATAGAAACGGGATTCTTGCAGACCGACAAGGCTCTGCTTGAGATGGCAGACGCATATAAAATGACCCGTGCCAAAAAAATAAAGCATATCTATATGCCCTCGGTCTATCCCTATTTTCTCTCCTCTCTGCGCTCCTCTCTCGGAATGTCCTGGAAGGCGGGAATAGCTGCCGAGGTACTGCTTCAGCCCCTCGTGTCTATCGGAAAACAGATATTCGAGGCAAAATATATGCTTGAAACCGTCGACCTGTTTGCGTGGACGGCAGTGGTTATAATACTGAGTGTCATAATTGAGAAAGTATTGGTCTTTTTTATAAGCTCGGCGTTGAGCTCTTATTCATCGGAAAAGATGGGAGGTGGAGCTAATGCTTGACATTAAAAATCTCTCAAAAAGCTACGATGACAAGACGGTGCTCTGCTCTCTCTCATTCTCTGCTAACACCCACGACCGCATAGTTGTCATGGGCGGCTCGGGCTGCGGAAAGACCACGCTTTTGCGTATTATCGCAGGGCTTGAGGTGTGTGATAGCGGTTCTGTCACGACTCACGGCGAGAATATCGCTGTTATGTTTCAAGAGCCGAGGCTATTGCCTTGGAAGAATGCTATTGACAACGTGCGCGTGCCGCTCGGTGCGGATAGAGCTCACCTTGCCGACAAGTATTTTGAGGCAGTCGGGCTATCGCTCAAAGGAGATAGCCAAAAAATGCCCCACGAGCTCTCGGGGGGAATGAAGCAACGCGTTGCTCTTGCACGCTTTTTAGCCTACGCGGAGGCATCGGGGGCATCTCTTCTCCTGCTCGACGAGCCCTTCTCTGCTCTCGACGACGATACCGCAGAGAAAATGCTTGCTCTGCTCAAAAGCTTCTCAGAGGACAAAATACTGCTTGTCGTCACACATAATGAAAAACATGCCGAATCGCTCGGCTCAAAGATCATACGAATATAAAGCACAAAAAGCCTCGCTACCGCGAGGCTTTTTTGACGCTTATTTTATACAAATCTAATAGACACGGAGCCGAGGTTGTTGTCTCCCTTTATCAAGAGCAGAGGGGCATCTGCATCTCCTGCCTCGCTCGGCGCGGAAATGCTTCCAAGACCGTTGTCTATGTTCACCACGAATCTCCAGCTTGAAGGCACTTCTATTACGGTAGAACCGAGATTGTTGTCAACGTCAAGCACTCCGCCGCCCTTGTATTCGTCCACGTTTTCAAATCTTACCACGAGTGAGCCGAGATTATTCTCCACGCTCTCCTCACCAAAGCTTGCGGCATCGATATACGTCACGCTTGAGGTGAGATTTGAGCCTGACTTTACTCGTACGTTACCGTTTTCTACGCGTTCGTGTCTGTGCCCGGAAAAAAGTATTGAAAAGCCTATCCAGAGCAAAGCCGCGCAACCGATAAGCAATCCGTTATTAATTATGTTAGTATCATTCAGACCACAGAGTATAGCGATATTTTTCTCAAAAAGCATAAATATAAGCGACAGAGGAATAAATATCTCTCCCACCTTTCCGCTACACAGCTTGGAGATAGCGTAAGACAGAAGCAGCAGAGCCGCGAGGACAGCAAGCAGTGATATATCCCCCACTACGCTTGTAATAGGAGCAAGAACTCCGAGTGCGTCAAGTATAAGAGCCACGGCTACCAGTATAAGTCCAACGCCCCAAAAAATCTTTCCAGTTTTCATTTTCCCAACCTCATTTCATCAATTTTGTCTCTTAAGACCTTGTAATATCCTCTTGAAAAATAAGCCTTTTTTTCACAACCGCGGAAGCTTATCTCGCCATTTCCCACTATCTCACGGTGGAGCGAGGTAATGAGCATTATATTTGCGATGGTGGATTTTGATATCCTTACAAAGCTTGACGGCATTATGTTCTCAAGCTCAAAGAGCTTGTACGGCGTCATATACATTCGCTCGGCGGTGTGAGAGTACACCTTGCCGTCAAACGCCTCGAAAAACAAAATTTCCTTTATCGGAACGTAATATTCCGTACCGGAGAGCTGAAGTGTCATCTCCCGCTCACTCATAAGAAGGCTCTCAAGCACCGTTTCTATGTTTTTTATTCGATTTGTTTGCGAACTGCAACGAATTATTATCTCGTCGCATCCCTCGTCACATATTTCTGTCCTTATCCTCAAGGTGCTCGCCTCCCTTCTCCCTTCATAGCAATTTTATTTTAACATTTTTTTGGAGTCTTGTAAATAGGTTTGACACAAGTGGTAGAATTTTGAGGTCAAAACGTCACGTCAAGCAGATAAGGGAGAGTCAAGCTTTTTAAGTCTTGCTCTCCCTGATAAAAGTTCATTTCAGCATTACCGCCAACGCGCACCAGCCGTTATCCTCGGCGCGCTCTATTATTCTGAATCCGTTTTTTTCAAAGCAAGAGACCACGTCATCACAGCGCTCGGATATAATACCCGAGGCAAGCAGGACTGTCTTGTCGCTCATAAAGGGTGCTACGTCGGGTGTCATACGGATAATGATATCCGCGACTATGTTAGCGCAAATAATATCGTAACCGCCCGCGATGTTTTTGACCTGCTTGAGAAGGTCACTCTGCTCGCACCTTATCTTATCACCGAGACCGCTCTCGCGTATATTTTCGTTAGCCACTCTTACGCTCATAGGGTCTATATCGTAGGCTCGGCAGTACTCTGCTCCGAGCTTTGCTCCGCATATAGCGAGTATTCCACTTCCCGTACCCACATCAAGCAAGCTATCGCCCTTTTTGACGTATTTTTGCAAAAGGCCTATTATGAGCCTTGTGGTCTCGTGCGTACCCGTGCCAAACGCCATTCCCGGATCCATAGTGACTACTATCTCGCCGTCCTTTGCCTGATACTTCTCCCACGCGGGGACTATCACGATATCTCCTATCTTGAAGGGCTTGTAAAACTCCTTCCAGGAGTTTGCCCAATCCTCCTCGCAAAGACCTATGACGTCTATTTTCGCATCATCAAGCCCTGCCGAGGCAAGACCGTTTCGCAAAAACGCCATATCGTCCGCAATATTGGCGTCCTTCGGTACGAAATAAGACACCGACGCGTGAGATTTATCGGCGTTCAGTATCTTTTCGTCAATAAGGTCGCCGTAGCAGGTCTTAAGGTCTATATCGCTTAAGTCCTCTATCAAAAGATTGCTGTTTATCATACTCATAAGAGACGTCAGCTCGTAAAGGCGCTGTGTGGGCACCGTGACCTTTATCTGAAGCCACTCCGTGACTTCGCCGAAATCTCCGCAAAGGTAGTCCTTATCTATATCTGACATTGCATTTTCTCCGAAATAATCTGTTATTTCTTGTCCTTCTTCAGAAACGACTTTTTCTTGGCGTAATTGCTCTCTCCACACGCCTTTGCAAACTCGCGGAGCAGCTCCTTCTGCTTTTCGTTGAGGCTCTTGGGGATCTCAACGTTTACAGTTACGTACAAGTCACCGCGACGGCTGGAGTTTACCATAGGAACTCCTCTCTGTCTGAGCGGGAATACCGTTCCCGTCTGAGTTCCCTCGGGAATACTCAGCTTTTCCCTGCCCTCAAGGGTGGGTATTTCTATCTCTGCTCCGAGAGCCGCCTCTGACATAGTTATCGGCACCTCGCAGTAAAGGTTGTAGCCCTCGCGCTTGAAGGTGGGACTGCGACGCACACTGACCATTACAAGAACGTCGCCCGCAGGGCCTCCGTTCTTGCCCTCGTTGCCCTCGCCGCGCATTATAAGTCCCTTGCCGTGATCTATTCCCGCGGGAATATTGACGGAGAGATTCTTTGTCTGTCTCTCAAAACCCGAGCCCTTGCACTTCTGGCAGGGGTTCTTTATATATCTGCCCGTTCCGCGACAGGTATCGCAGGTCGTGGTGGTCTGGAACTGCATTCCGCCAAGATTCTGCATAACGCGTCTCTGTCCAGAGCCGCGACAGGTGGGACAGGTCTCGACTGTACCGCTCTCGGCACCGCTTCCGTTACACTTTGCGCACTTGCCGTACCGTCCAAAGCTTATGTCCTTTTTACAACCAAAGACGGCCTCCTCAAAGCTTATGGTGATATCCACCTCGATATCCTCTCCGCGCTGAGGACCGTTTCTTCTCTGACGAGAGCTGCCGCCTCCGAAAAAGCTTCCGAAAATATCACCAAGATCAACGTCAAAGCCGCCACCAAAGCCGCCAAAGCCGCCGTAGCCGCCCGCTCCCGCCGAGGGATCGAACGCCGCGTGACCAAACTGGTCGTATTTGGATTTTTTCTGTGGGTCGGAAAGCACCTCGTATGCCTCGTTGACCTCTTTGAACTTTGCCTCTGCCTCCGTGTTGCCCGGGTTTACGTCGGGGTGATATTTTTTAGCAAGCGAACGGTACGCTTTCTTTATATCGGTGTCGGACGCGCCCTTCGAGACGCCCAACACCTCATAATAATCTCTTTTATCTGCCATGTTTTACTCCTTAGAAAAGATGCAGGGAAAACCTTTTTGAAAAAAGGCTTCTCCCTGCACCCTCTCCAAAAACTTTTCAAATAGTTAACCAAAAAGTCATTTTATGTTTTTACACCTTATGGGAAAGCTCTTGCAGAGCTTTCCCATATGTGATATTACTGGTTATTGTTAGAGTTATCCTCATAGTTTGCGTCGTAGAACTGACCGTCCTGTGCGCCGCCTTGGCCGTTCATATTGGGGTCAAAGCCCTGACCGCCCTGAGCCTGCTGCTGAGCATAAAGCTTTTCGGATATCTTGTAGAAGGACTTTTCAAGTGCCTCTGTATCTGCCTTGATAGCCTCTGTATCACCGCTGTTCACGGTCTCCTTGAGCTTTGCGATAGCCGCCTCAACGTCTGCCTTGTCAGCCGCGTCTACCTTGTCACCAAGCTCACCGAGTGTCTTTTCGCTCTGGAATATCATAGAGTCAGCTCTGTTCTTGACCTCAACAGCTTCCTTCTGCTTCTTGTCCTCGTCAGCGAACTTTTCAGCGTCCTTGATAGCCTTGTCAATGTCCTCCTGAGACATATTGGTGGAGGAGGTGATGGTGATGTGCTGCTCCTTACCCGTGCCCTTGTCGCAAGCGGTAACGTTTACGATACCGTTAGCGTCAATGTCAAAGGTTACCTCTATCTGAGGAATTCCGCGGGGAGCGGGAGCTATACCGTCAAGGCTGAAGCGTCCGAGAGTGGTGTTGTATGCCGCCATCTCTCTCTCTCCCTGAAGCACGTGTATCTCAACAGAGGTCTGTCCGTCAGCCGCTGTGGAGTATATCTGGCTCTTCTTTACAGGGATAGTGGTGTTTCTGTCAATTATTCTGTTGAACACTCCTCCCATAGTCTCGATACCGAGAGAGAGGGGGGTTACGTCCAGAAGGAGAAGGTCCTTTACGTCGCCGCCGAGAACGCCGCCCTGAATAGCCGCGCCGACTGCTACGCACTCGTCGGGATTGATGCCCTTGAAGGGCTCCTTGCCGATGAACTTCTTAACCGCGTCCTGAACCGCGGGAATTCTTGTAGAGCCGCCCACGAGGAGTATCTTATCTATCTCGCCGACAGAGAGTCCCGAGTCTCTGATGACCTGCTTTGTGGGGCCCATAGTAGCTTCAACGAGGTCTGCGGTAAGCTTATCGAACTCTGCTCTTGTCAAGGTAGCCTCAAAGTGAAGAGGTCCTGCCGCGGTAGCGGTTATGAAGGGCAGGTTGATGTTTGTGCTTGCCATTCCCGAAAGCTCTATCTTTGCCTTCTCTGCCGCATCCTTGAGTCTCTGGAGAACCATCTTATCGTTGCGGAGGTCTATGCCGTTCTCCTGCTTGAACTTATCTGCCATCCAGTTGATTATTCTCTGGTCGAAGTCGTCGCCGCCGAGCTTGTTGTTACCTGCGGTAGCAAGAACCTCGAAAACGCCGTCGGAGATCTCGAGAAGAGATACGTCGAAGGTACCTCCGCCGAGGTCGTAGATCATGATCTTCTGCTCGGTCTCCTTGTCCATACCGTAAGCGAGAGCTGCTGCGGTGGGCTCGTTGATGATTCTCTTAACCTCAAGACCTGCGATTTTACCTGCGTCCTTTGTTGCCTGGCGCTGTGAGTCTGTGAAGTATGCGGGAACAGTGATAACAGCCTCTGTTACCTTGTCGCCAAGGTAGCTTTCAG
>CAJGCF010000034.1 GCA_904501865.1 uncultured Clostridia bacterium | reverse complement strand
CAAGATCGCCGAACTTCTTGCCGGTAACCTCCTCCATCTTTACGATGTAGTCCATGATCTCAGCCATGATCTCATCGTTGATCTGTCTGCCGTCCTCATAGTACTGAGTACAAGCCTCTGTGGAAATGGTGAAGCCCTGGGGAACGGGGAGACCGATGTTGGTCATCTCTGCGAGGTTCGCGCCCTTACCGCCGAGGATCTCACGCATGTTTGCATTACCTTCTGTAAAGAGGTAACAATACTTCTTTGCCATTGGATTTGTCCTCCATATATAAAATATTTTTCTGCTTGTTTAGTCGATTCTGAACTTTCTCGATACTGTGTTGCTCCTCAAAAGCGGCTCGACTTACGGCAGTAAGCCTTCGCCTTGCTTTTTTCGGTGCGCCTTGTTTCGAAAAAATTGATAATAGACGGTGAATGTGGCCAAAAATTGAACATAACAATGAATGTGCGGAACAAGTTCGTACATCAGCGCGGTTATTTTTAGCGACATATATTATATCATACTTTTTGACATAATGGAAGAGCTTGTCCAAAAAAAGAAAAGAATGTAAATGTAAACTTTTTTTGAACAAAGGAAAATCTGCACAAAAAGATTTGACAAAAGCCTTTACAAGTAGTATAATTTATTGAAAGTGATGATAGAGCCGGTTTTGCGCCGCGGAAATGAGTGTAACACCCCCCGTGACGTAAAAGTGGCGATAGTTGCATTTACGGACACGCTCCGCATAGGCAAAAAGCTCACCGAGAGGTATATATGGCGAATATTTTTGATATTTTCAAGAAAATCGAGAAGGAAAAGGCAGACCGTGAGCTGTCTCCCATAACACACATTATAGTAGGACTCGGAAACCCCGGGGACAAGTATTTTTACACCCGTCACAACGCGGGATTTTTGGCTATGGACTACGTGTCGCAGAGATGCGGCGCTACCGTCAACCGCTCAAAGTTCAAGGCTCTTGTGGGGGAGGGAGTCATTGCGGGCAAAAGAGTTTTGCTCATGAAACCGCAGACCTTTATGAACGCGTCGGGTGACGCGGTCGTCGAGGCGGCTAAATTCTACAAGATTCCCGTGTCGAACATAATAGTTATGTCCGACGACGTAAACCTCGACGTCGGTCGCATAAGAGTGCGCAAGTCGGGCTCTGACGGCGGTCAGAAGGGGCTCCGCTCGATAATCGAGCGTATGGCAAGTGACGAATTTCCACGTATCCGATTTGGAGTGGGCAAAAAGCCTCACCCCGACTACGATATGGTGGATTGGGTGCTTGGAAGCTTCTCTGAGCAGGATAAAAAAGAGCTTTTCGATTGCTTCATCACCTCTTACGACGGACTTGAGAGACTTGTGCAGGGCGATGTTGACGGCGCTATGCAGATATGTAATTCAAAGAAATAAGCAAGGAGTCTTATGTCAAATCTTTTAACGTCACTCATACGTGAGGACAGGGAATATACTCAGCTCCTTGACGTTGTGAAAAAAAGCTTTCGCGACAAGGCGTTGCCCGCGGTCACGTCGGGGCTTTCGGGCGGCGCGTCGGACGCTCTGTGTGTCTCGCTTTGCGAGGACACGCAAGATATGCGGTCTACACCCGTGCTCGTCGTGTGCTCCGAGGAAAAGGAGTGCCAGAGGCTATACCGAGAATACACGGGCAGAGGGCTGAGAAGCGCGTTCTTCATAGCCCGTGACCTCACCTTTTATAACGTTACCGCCTCCCATGAGTTCGAGCATGAGAGGCTTGACGTGTTGTCGGGAATACTCTCGGGCGAATACGACGTAATCTTCACCACGCCCGACGCGGCTCTCGGCTACACCATACCCCCAGAGCTATTGCGGCAGAGCATGATAGAGATAGACTTCAACTCCGAATATGAGCCCGCGGCTCTTGCCGAGCGTCTGGTATGCGCGGGATATTCAAGAGTTGATATGGTAGAGGGCGCAGGGCAGTTCGCCCTGCGTGGCGGAATTATAGATATCTTTCCGCCAAACGCCGTATGCCGTGATGCCGACGGTGAGATAAGACGTGGCAGCTTCCCTTTGCGCATAGAGCTTTTCGGCGATGAGATAGACAGAATGGGAAGCTTTGACGTCACCTCGCAGAGAATGCTCTACAATATAAGCTCTGCGTCATTTTCTCCCGCCCGTGAGGTGCTTATCACCAAGCAAAAGGTGGAGGAGATAGTAAAGGTCATACGCAAGACGCTCCGAGACGCAGAGGAGGAAAAGACTCGCGAGGAGCTTGAGCGGGAGCTTGCGGCGCTCTCGGGAGATGTGTCCGACGTGGGCTTTCTTGACAAATATATCTCTCTGATATATCCCGAAAAATGCTCTCTTTTGGATTATTTTCCCGACAAGACGCTGGTGCTTGTGCGCTCCAGCTCCGCGGTATACGACAGGCTCAAGGCGGAGAGATGGCACGCAGACGAGAATATCAAGGATATGGTCAGCTCGGGTATGATATCCCCAAAATACGCGGAATATTCCAAGCAGCCCGCTTCTCTTGACGTCTTTTTTGACAGCAACGTGACGGTGCACGTAAATTCCTTGTCGTACGGCATGACGGATAAGCGTCTGTCGGGGCTTTTCGGCTTCCGCACGCGTCAGCCCGTGACCTATCAGGACAAGTTCAATCTTCTGTGTGAGGATATTATAAGCTATCAGAAGGGCGGCTATCGCATAATAATTATGACCGAGGGCGAGAAGAGCGCTCGAAATCTGTCTGATATGCTCTCGGATACCGATTTCAAGACGGCTCTGCTTGACGACGACACGGTGGAGCTCTGCCGTGACGTAGTGTATATAACGTATAAGGGTTGTATCTCGGCGTACGAGTTGGTCACGCCGAGGATAGCCGTACTCTCTACGCTCGGAGAGAGCTTCGGAGACGAGCCGAAGGCTGTAAAGAAAAAGAGCGGCTCGCGCCGCAAGAGGAGCAAGGACGCGCAGGCTATACTGTCCTACGCCGAGCTTGAAGTGGGGGATATCGTGGTTCACGAGACCTACGGTATCGGACGTTATCTCGGCATTGAAAAGCTCAAGATAGACGGTGTGAGCCGTGATTATATAAGTATTCAGTACGCGGGCAGCGACAAGCTCTGTATGCCCGTGGAAAAGCTTGACCTTGTGTCAAAATATATAGGCGCTCATTCGGACGACGGGCTCGTCAAGCTCTCCAAGATGGGCGGAGAGGCTTGGAAGAGAGCCACGAGCAAGGCAAAGGGAGCGGTGCGTGAGATGGCGCGCGACCTAATCAAGCTCTACGCCGAGAGAATGAGACGCCCGGGATATGCCTTTGAGGCGGACGACGAGCTCCAGCGAGGCTTTGAGGCGTCCTTTGATTACGACGAGACCGACTGTCAGCTCGATGCTATATCCGATATAAAGCAGGATATGATGCGCCCCACGCCTATGGACAGATTGCTTTGCGGAGACGTGGGCTACGGCAAGACCGAGGTGGCGCTCCGCGCGGCTTATAAGGCAGTTCTCTCGGGTAAGCAGGTGGCGATCCTTGTGCCCACGACCATTCTCGCGCTTCAGCATTATCAGACGGCGATAAGCCGATTCCGCAATTTCGCGGTCAACGTGGATATGCTCTCGCGCTTCCGCACACCAAAGCAGATACAGCAATCCCTGCGCCGTCTTGAGCGCGGAGACACGGATATAATAATAGGAACTCACAAGCTGCTCGGCAAGGACGTGAAATTCTGCGACCTCGGACTTCTCATAGTCGATGAGGAGCAGAGATTCGGCGTTGCGCAAAAGGAAAAGCTCAAGCAGCTTGGGGGCAATATCGACGTGCTCACTCTGACCGCCACGCCTATACCCAGAACGCTCAATATGGCGATGGGCGGCATACGTGACATATCTCTGCTCGACGAGGCACCGGGCGACAGACTTCCCGTTCAGACCTACGTGCTGGAATACGACGACCTCATAATTATGGAGGCAATACGCAGAGAGCTCCGTCGCGGAGGTCAGGTGTTTTATATCCACAATTTCGTGGAGTCGATAGACAGAGTAGCGGCGCACATCTCGGAGAATATTCCCGAGGCGAGAGTGGTAGTGGCTCACGGAAAAATGGAAAAGGACGAGCTTGAGGATATATGGAGCAGTATGCTCTCGGGCGAGATAGACGTGCTTGTCTGCACCACCATAATAGAGACGGGAATAGATATCCCCAACGCTAACACGCTTATAGCCGACAGAGCCGACAGGCTGGGGCTCTCCCAGCTCCATCAGCTCCGCGGACGAGTGGGACGCTCCTCTCGTCGCGCATACGCGTATTTTACCTATCCTCGCGGCAGAGCAATATCCGAGATATCGCAAAAGCGACTTGAGGCTATACGCGAGTACGCGGAGTTCGGCGCGGGATTCCGCATAGCCTTGCGAGATATGGAGATACGCGGCGCGGGCAATATACTCGGAGCCGAGCAGCACGGACATCTTGAGGCTATCGGCTATGACCTTTATATCAAGCTGCTCAACGACGCTGTGCTTGAGGAAAAGGGAGAGGCACCCAAGACGCGCGGTGATTGCGTTGTGAGTCTTGACCACGATGCCTTTATTCCCGACAGATACGTGCGCTACGCGGGGCAGAGAATGACGCTCTATAAGCGCATAGCTCTCATTCGCAACGCGTACGACGCGGAGGATATAAGAGACGAGCTGCTCGACCGCTTCGGCGATATGCCTTTGGCGGTAGAAAATCTACTTTCGATAGCTCTCCTGCGCGCCCGTGCTATCGACCTCTCTATCAAGCAGATAACAGAGGTCAGGGGAGAGGTAAGAATGTATCAGGATAAGCTTGACGTGGATATGTGGAAGGAAATGTCCTTCTCGGTCGGCGGCAGGCTGCGCGTGGTGATGAGTGCCGCGGGTGACAATTACGTCAATATAAAGCTCAAGAGCGGAGAGAGCTCCTTGACGATAATTAACAAAATGTTTGAAAATTATCTTGAAACCGTACAAACAATGGATAAAAAATCCGAATAATTAGAGTGTATAATGTAGTAAACCTTTGTGAAAGGGATATCTGAAATGAAAAGGACTGTAAAAATACTCAGCCTGTGTCTCATTCTCTGTCTGCTTGTTCCCACGCTCGCCGCGTGCGGAGAGGGCAAGACTATCGTGAGCATAGAGGACAAGACTCTCAGTGCCAACGTGTATCAGTTTATGCTCTCGCGTATGAAGGGCACGCTTGGCTATTACGGCTACGATATAGAAAACGAGAGCTTCTGGAAAACAATAGTGACGGCAGACGGAGTCACATACGACGATTATTTCTGCGCCACGATTCTTGCCGAGGCGACCAATTACGTCATAGCCGACTACCTCTTTGATAAGGAGGGGCTTACTCTCAGCGACGCCGAAATGGCGGCGGTGGACGAGCTTCTTGCCGCTTACGTAAAGCGCGCGGGCTCAAAGACAGCGCTCAACGCAGAGCTTAAGGAATACGGCGTAAATTACAATATGCTGAAGGATATCTACGTTCTCGAGTCCAAGATAGCCGCGCTCAAGGCGCATAAGTGGGGAGAGAATGGAGAGAAGATATCGGGTGAGACCAAGGATAAGTATCTCAACGACAATTACGTGTGCTTCAAGCAGATATTCCTCGCGACATATTATTACGTTACCGATCTTGACCGTTTTGGCGACACGGTGTATTATACCGACGAAAAGCACACCGCGATAGCCTATGACAAGGAGAATGGCGTCACCCGTTTGGATGAGTTCGGCAAAGAGAGCCGCGATAAGCTCGGCGATGTGGAATACTACACCGAGGACGGCAAGATAGCATACGACAAGGTGAACGGAGTCGTTGGATACGTTAAGGACAAGAACGGAGACCACGTTATAGAATATTATTCTGACGAGGAGCAGGGCAAGATATACGACAAGGCGGTCGAGTATGCCGAAAAATGTGACGCCGACGTGGCTACGTTTGAGGAATATCTCTCGCTTTACGGCGAGGGAGAGAGTGACGGACACATATATCTTGTAAAGAGCGCGGGCTATTATGCCGCGCAGAACGACGCCGTGGCGTACTTTGACGATATGGCGGAGCAGCTTTCTGATATGAAGGTAGGCGAGTGTGCCGTGTTTGAGTCGGATTACGGCTATCACGTGCTCGCAAGGTATGAAAATCAGAGCGGAGCTTACGACGACGAGGAAAACAAGGACGTTTTCGCCGGCTTTTATGATGACATAACGTCTTATCTGTTCGAGCAGACGTGTGGAGAGTACAAGTCGCAGGTGGTCATAGACCCCGACGTTGTGGAGGATTCACCCCGTATGAAAGACGTTGCGGCTAACGTGCTTTATTGATTAAAAATATTTTAAACAGGTGCTTATATGACAAAATCTTTTATTTCTAAAGGAATAGCGGTGAGAATAACCCTCATTTTGCTCGTGGCGTCGCTTTTGTGCGGACTTTTGACGGCTTGTTCGGTAAAGGACTCAGAGAAGCCCGTGCTTGAATACGGAAAGATAGAGATATCTCGCGGTATGTACGAGTTTATGCTCTCAAGAATGAAGGCGACACTCGCGCGCAATAAATACGACGTGAGCGTGACCAGCGACTTCTGGTCGGAGAGCCACGCGGGAACACAGCTCACCCATGAGGAATACTACAATCAGTCTATCCTTGATAACTGCAAGAATTATCTTGCCGCGCTGGTCATTTTTGAGGAGGAGGGACTCTCTCTTTCAAAATCGGTATTGAACGATATCGAGGAGGAGATAAGTTTCTATATTGAATACGACGGTCAGGGCGAGGAGAAAAAGCTTGACGCGATACTCTCAAAGTACGGAATATCCACAGAGGAGCTGCGCGAGATATACACGCTTGAGGCTAAATATCAGGCGGTCATAGCCTGGTTGTACGGTGCGGACGGCTCGCTCATCTCGGACACGGTCAAGCAGGAATACTACGAAAAAAATTATTACCGCTTCAAGCAGATACTCATATCCAATTTCTATTACGAGTATCAGACCGACGAGCAGGGCAATATCATATACTTTGACCCCGAGAGCTCCGAGCCCATATATGACAAGGAAAACGGCGTTTACGTCTATGACAGCGAGGGCAACAGAGTAAAGGACAGCTACGGAAACACCGTATATTACGACGAGGACGGCAATATCCTTTACGATAAGGAGAACGGCTATCCGTCGGTCACGCTTGACGAGTCGGGGCAGGGCATCACCTACTATTACACCGACGAGGAGATGGCAGAGCGCGCCGCGCGCGCCGAGGAGCTTTATTCCTCGTTTGCCAAGGGCAACTACAAGAGCTTTGAGGCGGAGATACCCGAGTGGGAGCTCTTTGAGAACGAGAGCCTTGTATATCCCGACGGATTTTATCTCAGCCGCATAGAGAGCTCGGGATATGAGGACTATATTCTTGATATCCTTGAGGCGCTTGAGGATATGGAATACGGCGAGACGGCTATGGTGGAGAGCGATTACGGCTATCACATCATAATGAAATACGAGCTTGACGAGGGCAAGTACTCGGACGAGGAGTACTCGGCGTGGTTTGATTCATTTGATTCCTCGCTGATAACCAAGCTCTTCCTTGACAGATGCTCTGAATTTTACGGTGACATCAAGGTCAACGAGGAGAATCTCGGACACGCGAGCTCAATAAAGAGCATTGGAACTAATTTCGACTATTGATAACTAAAAAGTCTTGATTTCGCAGATGTGGAGTCAAGGCTTTTTTGTATCCGATAAGCAAAGTAGGAGAAAAACTTGAATTTATCTGTTGACGAAACGCGGGTGGTGTGATATAATCATAATGAGTTGGTTTTGTCTTTATTAAAGATGGGATTTCAAAAGTATTCAGCTTATTACCCGCGGAGGTGTGATATGAAAAAAATTGATATTGACGCCCTTATGTCCGATATTCTGGCACGCGCGGCAGATACCCCCGTTCCCCGACTCGTCCGTAAGATAAGGGACGAGATAAGAAGCGAAGTGGACGCTATAAAGCAAAGAGACCCCGCCGCCACCGATGACGTTGAGGTGCTCCTCTTATATTCGGGACTGCACGCGATACTGGCATACCGTGTGGCGCACAAGCTCTATCTTGGTGGGCACACGTTTTCGGCACGCGCGCTCAGTCAGACGGCGAAATTCTTTACGGGTATTGAGATACACCCCGGTGCGACGATCGGAAAGGGACTTGTCATAGACCACGGCTCAGGCGTGGTTATCGGCGAGACCGCGGAGATAGGCGACAACTGCACGCTCTATCAGGGAGTAACGCTTGGCGGTACGGGTAAGGATATAGGAAAGCGTCACCCCACGCTCAAGGACAACGTAATGGTAGGCGCGGGAGCAAAGGTGCTTGGTCCTATCGTGATAGAGAGCAACACAAAGGTCGCGGCAAACGCGGTAGTGCTCAAGGATATCGCAAGCAATAGCACCGCCGTGGGAATCCCCGCGAGAGTGGTGCGTCAGGACGGTAAAAAGGTGGACGACCTCGACCATATACACATACCCGACCCCGTGGCGCAGGAATTCTCGCGTCTTGAGGAGCGGATAGCCGAGCTCTCACGCGAGCTTGACGAGCTCAAGGCCTCAAAGACCAAAAAACGCGCGAAAAAGCCTGCAGACAAGGCTTAAAAACAAGATGCCGAGCCGAAAAGGCCGCGCTATGAAAGGCGAGTACAAATATGAATTACATTCTCTACAATCCCAAGTCGAACAACGAGCACAACGACCTCAATATAATTCCCGGAAAAGCAGACCTTGAAAAGCTTGGCGTGCGCCAGATATGCCTTATCGGGCTTGACGTTCCGCAGTTCTGTCAGCTGCTCACGGCTGATGACAGAGTAATTATCTGCGGTGGAGACGGAACCCTGCACCATTTCGCTAACGACGCCTACGGGGTGGAGTTTCCGTGTCCCATCTTCGTCATACGCTCGGGCACGGGCAACGATTTCCTCAATGACATAGGCCAGACGGACAACGAGCATCTCGTTGATATAAGAGAGTACCTTAAGGACCTTCCCACAGTAGAGGTCAACGGCAAGAAGCTCAGATACATAAACGGCGTGGGCTTCGGTCTTGACGGAGCAGTGTGCGAGGAGGTGGATAAGGTCAAGGCTCGCACCGATAAAAAGGTGAATTATACAACGGTTGCGCTCAAGTTCCTTGCGTACAAGTACAAGGGACGCAAAGCCAAGGTCACGGTTGACGGGGTTACGAGAGAATATACGGACGTATGGGTAGCCTCGGCTATGAAGGGAAGATATTACGGCGGCGGAATGATGGTGTCTCCAACTCAAGACAGAGGCACGGGCAAGATAAGCGTTATGGTAATGCACGGAGGCTCAAGGCTCAAGGTGCTTACGATATTCCCCAGCATATTCAAGGGAAATCACATCAAGCACACCGAGATAGTTGAGATATTCGAGGGCGATGACGTAACGGTAGAGTTCGATATACCCTGCGCTTTGCAGATAGACGGCGAGACCGAGAGCAACGTGCTCACCTACAGGTCTTACAGCAACAACGTAGCCCCCACGGCAGCTCACACACCCTTCGAGTGTGCCGAGGAGGCAGAGAAAAACGAGGAGACAGCTCCCACCGTTTGATATTAAAATGATTTTTGGAAGAAAAAATGAACGACGTAAATGGGATAAGAAATGAGGAGCCCGAGGCCGCCGAGAGTGTGGCTTTGGAGGCGACCGACAACGACAAAAAATACGATGACGCGGTATTTATCGCGCTTGAGCTTGGAGAGCATATACTCAAGTGTGGCGGCGAGATATACCGTGCCGAGGATACCGTAAGAAGAATATGTAAGGCGTACGGAGCCGTCACGGTCGACGTTACGGCTATACTGTCTGTCATAGTTCTCACGGTGGACTTCGGCGGCAAGAGCATAACCTCATCAAGACGTCTGTCAGAGTTTGGCTCGAACAACCTCGGCAGACTCTCAAGGCTCAACGACCTGTCAAGAAAGGTCTGCGCCGAAAAGCCCTCAAAAGAGGAATTTCTCAAGAGAATGGGAAATATAAACGGAAGCACACGCATAAGTCTGCGCCGTTGCGTTTTCGGCAGTATGTTCTCGGCTATGGGATTTGCTATATTTTTCAGCAATTTCGGTCAGAGCATAACCTTAGATACCGTATGGGCGTGCGCGCTTGACGGACTTCTTGCGGCGCTGGTGGCTTTGCCGCTCAGTCTTATAACCAGATATCTGTCGCATACCAAGCTCAATGCTGTTATCGCGAAATTCTTGGTATGTCTGCTTGGAGGAACGGCGGCGCTGTTTCTGGGCAAGGTCGTGTCGCAGTGTCACGTTGATATGATAATGATAGGAAATATAATGAACGTTATCCCGGGTGTCTCTATGGCAAACGCATTCAGGGACGTGTTCAGCGGCGACGTAATGTCGGGCACTCTGCGGCTCTGCGCGGTGATGGTCGACGCTATCGCTATCGCGTTCGGATACGCCGTGGCTATCCTTTTGTTCGGAGGTGTGATATGACTGACGAGCTTTTGAGGATATTAATAGTTTTGATAGGCTCGACCATAGGCTCGGGCGGACTCACGTTTGTTTTCGGCGTTGAGAAGAAGCACGCGGTGTGGGCTATCATATCGTCGGTGCTTTGCTGCGGAGCGTATGAGCTCACGGCCCTTTGTGGGGGCGGTATATTTCTGTCGGCTTTCATTGGCACGGCGGTGATGGCGGCTTATTCCGATATAATGGCGCACGTGCTCAAGGTGCCTGCTACCGTTATGATAATAATAGGTATAATACCTCTTGTCCCCGGTGCGAGACTCTATTACACGATGTTGGGTCTTGTGCAGTCGGATATGGAGCTTTTCTCTACAAACGGCAGAGCGGCGCTTATGCTCGCAGCGGGTGTTGCGATAGGAGTTATCGCGGTAACGGCAATATCACGCCCCATAAACGTCAGAATAAGCGAGAGACATCAGAAAATGCTTCAGGAGCGGGAGCTTGAGAGGCGGAAAACCGAAAATTGAGAAAAAATACACAGTATCATTCAGAAAGAGAAGAAAAATGCAGAATTTGAGAGGAAACGCGATAGTAGGACAGTCGGGCGGACCCACCGCCGCTATAAACGCAACGCTCGCGGGCGTTATATACGGCGCTATGCAGTCGGGGTGTATCGATAACATATACGGCATGAAAAACGGCGTTGACGGACTTCTTTGTGAGGACATCATACGTCTTAACGGCTATTTTGAGGATGAGAGTAGGCTTGAGATGCTCAAGAAAACTCCCGCGGCGGCGCTTGGCTCTTGCCGCAGAAAGCTTCCCGCGGAGAGTGACGCAAAATATGCGCAGACCTTTGATAAGCTTGTTGATATACTTAAAAAATACGATATAAGATACTTCTTCTATATCGGCGGTAATGACTCTATGGATACCGTTGCAAAGCTGTCAAAGTACACGCAGGAAAACGGTTACGACATAAAGGTTATCGGCGTTCCCAAGACTATCGACAACGACCTTATCGGCACCGACCATACTCCTGGCTTTGGCTCGGCGGCAAAGTACATTTCCGTGGTTATGCAGGAGATACTTCGCGACACCGCTGTGTATACAGTCAAGGCGGTCACCATAGTTGAGATAATGGGACGTGACGCGGGCTGGCTCACGGCTTCCTCTGCGCTCGGACGAGTTTGCGGAGCGCCTGCCCCCGACCTCGTTTATCTTCCCGAGAGAGCCTTTGATATGGACGAGTTTTTCGCGGACCTCAAAAGGATACTTGCCGAAAAGCCCAACGTGGTAGTCGCGGTGTCCGAGGGACTTCAGTTTGCGGACGGAAGATTCGTGGGCGAGTCCACGCAGGGCGGAGCGGTAGATGCCTTCGGCCATAAGTATCTTGCGGGTACGGGCAAGGCGCTTGAGCTTGCCGTCAAGGACAAACTCGGCATCAAGGTGCGCTCAATAGAGCTCAATCTCCCCCAGAGATGCGCCTCTCATATCGCATCGCTTTGCGATATAGAGGAGTCCTTCGGTGTGGGACGCGCCGCTGTTCAGGCGGCGGAGCAGGGCGTAAGTCGTGAGATGATGGTCATTCTCCGTGATAACGACGGAGCGGGTGAGCCATATTCCTCTGTCTACGGACATATGGATATCGACCTTATCGCAAACCGCACGAGATTCGTGCCCAAGCACTATATCAACGAGAGGGGCAATAACGTCACGGACGAGTGCCTTAAATATATACTTCCGCTTGTAAACGGCGAGTCTTATCCCGAATACAAAAACGGTCTTCCCGTTTTCTTTGAGTTTTAAGGGGAGAGAGCAAGGCTTATCGGTAAATATAGGGATTTTTGTAAAAGCAATTCAAGGTGAAAAAGCAGGCGGCTTGTAGCCGACAAATACAGAAAAATGTGCTAAAATAAATACGGTGCCGAGTCCGTGCGCGGCACCGTATTTTTTTAGCCGCGGAAGCGGCGGAAAGGAGTTTTTATGACCGTAAGAGAATTGCTCTCGCTTGCGGACACCGCAAAGCCCAACGAGCTTGGCGACGACCTCAAGATACGTTGGATAAATGACGTCGAGGGAAGGATAGAGTGCGAGATACACAGAAAGCCCGCTGCCGAGTTCAAATCTGTTCTCGGCGAGGACGACGTTCTGTGTGTTCCCGACTCACATTCAGGGCTGTATCTGCCTTATCTTTTGTCTATGATAGCCTTTGCTGGTGCTGACTATGAGGCATATTCAAGGGCAGCTATGGACTTTGAGACGGCTCTGCACGCTTATGCCAAATTTTACATAAGAAATAAGTGAAGCAAAATTATCCTTAAATGTTGACAAAATTTGAGAATAGGAGTATAATGTGGTTGTATATTGAGATATATTTGAAGCGTATATCTCACAAAAAGCTATTACATCACTGTTTGAAAGGCGGTACTCCAAATGCTTGCTCAATATGTTCCACTCGGACTTCTGGCAATAACGGCTCTTATAACGGTATTCAATCTCGTAAAGGGTCTTATCAGAGGTCTGAAAAAGACGATCGGCACACTTATAGCAATAGCATTATCTGCGATAGTAGCGGCCATCGTTACTTCTGTCGTATGTTCTCCCAATTCCGAGGATATGATAGAGCTTATGGATTATCTGAAATCATTGCTTGAAAGTGATGCGTCAGAGGCAAATGCACTTTTGGACGCGATAACCTATTACGGCATAATGATCGTCAAGCCCTTCTTCTTTATGGTTGCATATTCGGTGCTTTCCGTAATATTCAGCATAATTGTGGCAATAGTAGTCAAGTTCATTCCCATTCTCAATGTAGAAGGGTTCGCAAAGAGACTTGGCGGACTTGGGGTCGGAGCTCTTTGCGGAATAATCGTTTCCTTTATTCTTCTGATGCCCATCGTAGGTGTTATGGATATTGCTGTTGAGGTAGCTCCCGTATTGGAGAGTGTCGAAGATGGCGAGGAATCCGATGCCCCGGATTATATGGAAGACGCTGATGAATACACCGGCGAGGAAGACGATTTTGCCGCTATGCTCGAAGAGCTGGATATAGGCGGGCTGGCAGACGATCCGACCTTCAAAATCTTTGACGCTTGCAGCGGTTGGATGTTCAATTCCTTGGCATCCGTGGATTATGATGGAGAGAAGATATATCTTAAGAACGAGATCTCGGCAATTGTATCGTCGGTCGTAGCAATACAGGAGCTTGACGGCGAAATGTCGGAATACGGAGAAGATCAGATAGAAAGCCTTAATAATATAATAGATGCTATCGAGACGTCTCCTCTGTTGAGAAGCTTGGTTGCCCAGATATTTGCGGAAGCCTCTGAGCAATGGCTTGAGGGTAATGAGTATCTCGGAGTTAACTTTGACTCGGGAGAGCTGCTCCAGCCTCTTATGAACAAGATGTTTGAGGTGTTTGCTACCTCTGATAAGGACACTATCATCGCAGACCTCAGAACTATGACAGAGATGTTCGGAGTCCTCATAGATTACGATATACTTGAAAATGCTGATGACTATGATGCCGTGCTCGATATACTCGGTGACGGAGCAATATCCGAGATGATAGTTACCGTTAACAAAAATTCCCGTATGGCTCCCATATCCGATGAGATAACAAAGCTCAGTATAAGAGCTGTTGCGTCCACCATAGGTATGCCTGAGGATGCCGAGGAGAGATATGACCTTCTTATGAATGAAATAAGCGAGGTGCTCAACTCCAGCCACGGTATGAATGATGACCAGAGACTTGAATTTGTAAATGCGGGAGTTACACAGGCCCTCAAGGATTACGGTGTCGCGGTGAACGGCGAGGCGGCTGACAATATCGCGCGCAGCATCATTGATGACCTTGGTTCCGAATACGACCTCACAGGTGACGACATAAGCGAATTCTTTATGATATATGCTATAGCTGCCGCAGACGAGGGACTTTACACCTCTGACGGAGAGCGCGTGGATAATATGAGTGACTCGAGCGGAGTCGTTATCGAAGGAAACACCGTTATAATCAACGGAATAGAGCTTGAAAACTACACCGCTTGGGATTATATGAATTCCTCCGCTTACAATATGGGTAAAACGGGTGCGGATTTTGCGGGCGCAGCTACGCTGTTCTCCAAGGATACTATGCAGTCCTGCCTTGTTACGCTTGATGATATTTACGTGACCATCGGCTCCTTTGCGGATTGCGAGGACGTTGAGCTCGAGGCTGAAAAGATATCCGATATGGTGCACACGGTAATGGATATATTCAGCTCCGGTAACTTTGACCGTCTGACAGAGGCGGAGATAGTGGATAAGCTCGGCGCACTTCTCGACGAGATGGATGACACCGAGATATTCGGACACGAGACCACATCAAAGCTTCTCACGGCGGTACTTCAGTCCGAGAAGATGCTTAGCACTCTTCACTTGTCTGTTGAGGAGGTAACAGAGGTCGCCGATAAGATGAACAATGCAGTTGTAGCAGACGGATCCTCTTATCAGCAGGTGAGCGGAAGCGTTGCTACTACTATAGATATGATATCTTCTGTAAACGACGATACCAAGACCGCGGAACAGAAGCAGGAGACTACTCAAAAGCTCCTTAACGATATGACCCCTGCAAACGCAGAGCTACTCAGCACTATGGTAAAGCCTTCCATGATGGAGGGCTACGGTGTCAGCCAGGAAAAATCCAGTACAGTATCCGCTTCGGTAAGCTCTATGTTTGAGAATATGGCTAACTACACCGTTCCCGAGGACGATCCCGAGGCATACAAGAGAGAGGCTGACGCCGTCAACAAGGTGCTCACTCTGGCTATGGACGGGACCAAGGACGCAGAGGAGGGCTCGACACTATTCTCAAACGAGAGCGGAAACGGAAGAATGGACACGACAGCCAAGGATTTCGTTGACCTTGTAGCAAATTCCGAGGTCGTTAGCGGAACTCTACATCAGACGGTTTATGATAACGGACACGACGACAACCCTCTTGGAGTAGGTGAACTGACCGATTCCGATGCAGAAGAGCTTATCTCCGCTATCAACGACTATTACGATGAGAACAAGACTGATAACGAGGAAGAGAATGCGGAGCTTCAGAAAAAGCTCAACGCTATTGCTATCGTTACCAACCTTGAGATACCTTTTCAGTAATATTGTAAAATGACACAAACGTCCCCCGTACCATTGGCACGGGGGACGTTGTATAAAACAATCAAGGTGTAAAGTAAATAGCTCGGAGCCGAACAGGCGCGCTCTTGCGAGCGGTCGCACGGCAGACTTGCGTTGCAAGTCGCTGTGGATGTTGTCCCCATTACTCACCCCATGAAAAAAAGCAGGCAAATGCCTTTTTTCATTAAAGAAATCTAAAAGTGTAGAATGGGGCCCTGAACCCTACGCAAGCCTTACGGCTTGCTAATCGACGCGCTCTTGCGAGCGGTCGCACGGCAGACTTGCGTTGCAAGTCGCTGTGGATGTTGTCCCCATTACTCACCCCATGAAAAAAAGCAGGCAAATGCCTT
>CAJGCF010000033.1 GCA_904501865.1 uncultured Clostridia bacterium | reverse complement strand
TATGGAATACGGAATCGCATTCGGTCTCGCTATTCTCATAATCCCGATAGTTGAGATAGTCAAAATAATTCACAGAGCTGTAGATAAAAAGCACAGCGCATAAAACATCAAGGGCAGACGTCTCCGTCTGCCCTTTTCGTATTCAAATTAGTTTATATTAAAGACATCACCGCAAGCAATATTCCAAGAAATCCGAAGTTAAAAAGTGAAAACAGACATATATAACGTCCTGCTTGCCCCGGATTGTGCTTGACGTATTCCCTGAAGGTGATAAGGCTGGCAAGTGAGGCTATCAGTGATCCGACTCCTCCTATATTGACACCAACTAACAAATCTGAATAATTTTGAGTGAACTGCGAGAGAAGTATTGCCGACGGCACATTGCTTATAAATTGACACGACAAGGTGCTGACAAGCAAGGTGTTTTTATCCAATAGAAAAGAGAAAAATTCTCTGATGGGCGCTATCCTGGCCATATTTCCCGAAAAGATAAAGAAGAATACAAAAGTCAAAAGCAAGCCGTAATCAACCTCTGCCAAAGCCTTCCTGTCGACAAAAAGAAGTACTGCCGGAATTATCACAAGACCTATTCCATACGGTATTCCTCTAAACACTATCGCGATAGCCAGCGCAAACAGAACAAGATAGATCGCCACTCTCTTTTTGTCAAGCACGACACTCTCCCCGCTTACCTGCATAGGCTCTGCCTTTACGAATACACAACAGCATAGCGTGATAAGCGCAACGGAAAGCAGGAATGGCAAAAGCATTATAGAAACGAACTCATCCGTGGGAATATTGAACTTAGTATAGAGATATAAATTTTGGGGATTGCCGAACGGAGTCAACATACCGCCGAGATTTGCCGCGATATTCTGCATAATAAAGGTAAATGCCATATACTTATGCTTTCCCGTCTCGTTCAAAACAAAATATCCGAGCGGGAGAAAAGTTAAGAGCGCCATATCATTAGCTATCAGCATAGAGCCAATAAACGTGATATATACCAGCGCCAGAACGCTTATCCTCGCGGTTTTGAAGCACTGCACTATCTTTTGCGCCATTATGTAGAAAAAACGAATATTCTTTAGAGCGCATACCACCGCCAGAACGCAAAACAATCAGGTCAGCGTTTTAAAGTCAAAATATTCAATATATTGGCTGTCAACGGGAACTATCACAGATGTGATAATTGCCGCCGCCAAAGCTATAAGCATAACGGCATTCTTGGATACAAATGATTTTACATCGTCTATGCTTACAAACGGATCTCTGTGTCCGTGATGCCACGTATGATGTCCGTGCACTATGTGTTTGTTCATATAAATCACCATTCCGCCGCCTGTGGCGGCACAAATACTGTCTTCGTCAAAATTCGCGAGTAAAAAAGCTCACTTGACTGCAAAAAAGCAGCTTTCACGCCTATATCCTTGCAGGCTTAAAATATACCCACAAGCCGATATTATATCACAATTCTTATCATAATTCAATAGGAAATTACAAATTTTATTGTTTTTTTCACAAGACACCTACTAAGGTATAACATATGTGCTCCAAACTTTTTGAGCTTTTGTAAAATTGCACTTGACAAGGTGGCTTTTTTGTGATATAATTCATACGTTGCCGTTATGTTGAACTTAGTATTTGAGCGGTGGCAAGCGTAGGGGTCATAACGAGGCGGTCTTGAAAATTTGCGAGCATATCGGTCGCAAAACGCAGAAAAGCCTTGTAAGCACTGACTTTTTCGGCACTCCGAAAGCAACCCAAAATCGCATTTCTAAAAATATTTCTAAAAAAATTGAATATCCGATGAAATCTGCCTGACGGCAGTTCATATACGGAGGGATATCGAAGTGGTCATAACGAGGCGGTCTTGAAAACCGTTTGGGCACCCGCCCACAAGGGTTCGAATCCCTTTCCCTCCGCCATAAGCCCCGATTTTTCGGGGCTTTTTTCGACAAAAGAAGGAGGTCTTAACTATGGGCATATTAAGAACAATTTTTCATATTGCTACCTTGGGTATCGTTGATAGCAACGAAGAAGTGAAAAGAAAAAATACACCATGTATATTTACAAATGCTTTGTCAAAACAAGATTTTGCCGAAATTGCAGTTAGTGTTGCAAAGCCGATAAAAAGACTGACTGTTTCTGTACATGATGAGTTTGTTGAAGGCGAGGTTCGTACGTCCAGTGGTATAAACACATGGACCTTTAAATTGGACTTCAATGATTATGGCAAAATAACCGGCAATTACTGGTTTAGGTATTGCGATAATTCCGATTCGCAGATTCCTAAAAGTTATGCCGAACAACTAAAAAAGGCAATTGTTGAACACAAACAAATTCGATAACATTCGCGAGAATTACATGCTCTATTATAGAATAAAGAACGGAGGATTATTTTATGGCAATAGCACAAGATGCATTTTTTATTCCAGATGATATTGCTACTGGATTGGCAACCGGTTTATACCGGAGAATCGGTAGTGTTGTACGATATGCAATAGGTCCCCAAAAGGGGCAAATTGTAAAACATTTAAAACCGATTGATATGAAGGCCGCAGAACAGGCACAAGGGCTTGGCGCGAAAGCATTGCAATTTGCTCAACAGCACAAAAAAGGTATTACTATTACCGTTGCTTGCGCCGCGGTCGTTGGCGTAAGTTGGTGGGGATATAATCAGGTGAAAAATCACGAGCCCAAAGTACTTGCAAATTTCCGTGTAGCGTTGAAATCCTATATTGAGGCTATCCGTAATGGAAATATGGATATAAGTAAGATTAATACACTGGCGAAGGAATTGGAAGCCCTCAAGCAACATAAACATTATGACAAAATTAGCATTCAGCTTACTGCAGAAGAATTAGAAGTATTGGTAGGACATATCTACGAATACACCGTCAAGCTGGCCGCTGATAACAATGTAATACTGACGGACGAAGAGAAGCACTTGAACAAGGGTGCAATACTCAATTTGGAGTCGTATCTTAAAACCCAGCAACGAATTTTCAAAGCAGTTGCATAATTAGAGGTGCATCGGTATGTAACTGCTTTTTCGCATAATATGTGAGTTCGGTATCAAAAAACACAGCCCCACCGCTATGGTGAGGCTGTGCCTTTTCTTTACTCCTTCTCCACAAAGAGCAGGATGGTATTCATATGCCACGTCGACTTATGGACAATCTCAAAGGCGAAGTCATCGACGAGGAATTCCACAAGCGCGCTCTTGGGTACGATAAGGCACGCTCGGAGCTTTCCCTTCGGAGCATTTCTCTATGTGCTTGATCAGCTCGTTTCTCGGTATGGAATAGCCATAGCCGAAGAGAGTCGAACTCATATGCCTCGCGGTTATAGCCCAAAACAGACAATATATAAAATTCTACTGCAATTTTCAAAAAACCGTTGAATTATTCCCGAAAAGGTGATACAATGTAAGTAGGGTTGATACTATCGACCTTTGATATCAACAATAAATTCAGAAAAGAGATACTATTATGACGAAATTTGCAAAATTATTAGCTCTCATTCTCGCTCTTGTAGTGTTGTTCACATCGTGTGATGTGTTGGGTGGACAAAGCGGAACAAACACCGAAACAAGCACGACCGCATCTACAACGACCGAAAGCACAGAATATGAGACTCAAGAAAAATCCGATCCCGTTGACGAGCAAGCGCTTTACCGTGAGTCCATCTCGCGCAGTCGCGAGGAGCTTGAGGCAATGCTTACTCTCACAGAGCAGGATTTCACCGACACGCAAGCAAAGCTCGAAGCATTTGAGGCGCTTGCGGTGGTAAGTGACGATTACGACACCGTAGACGCTCTCTATATGGACTTTGAGGACGCTTTCTATCACTTGGACACTCAGGTGAGCATAGCGAGCATCATCTATTACCTCAACATGAAGGACGAGGCAGCATCCGATAGATATCTGGATTCCTACGATAAGTTCGGCGATCTCTACAACGCATATATTGAATCCTGCAAAAAAGCATACGAGCAGTCCCCTATAAGAGACGAGCTGTTTGCGGACTGGACCGAGGAGGAAATCAAAGAGCTTTTCGCTTATGATCCTGAATCCCAGGAGCTCCGCGAGGCAAACGAGGAGATACTTGTAGAACTCAACGAGCAGACAGGTCCCGGCGCGGACGATCGTATCGCAGAGCTTTACGCCCAAATAGTCACAAACAACAACAAAATTGCAGAGCTCGCAGGGTACGACAACTACTACACATACGCGTCGGTTGAAATATACGGCAGAGACTATACTGCCGAGGACGTTGCTACCTTCAGAGGATATGTTCTGGAATATTTCGTTCCTAAAATGGATTCGCTCTACAATAGCTGGTACAACCGATATTCTAAGCTCTCACAGTACAACTCCGAGCTTATGCTGGATTTTCTGTACGAGCCCTTTGATTCTATGAAAGAAAACTATCTCGAGGGATACATAAATTCTTATGAGGGTAGCACCAAGGACGGATTCAATCATATGTTTGAAAACAGAAATATGGTGTTCACAAGCTCTCTCAACTCCCATCAGTCTGCGTTCCAGACCTACCTTGAGGAGCTTGAAACTCCCTTCTGCCTCTTTGGTAAAAACGGTCAGTCCACAAGCTCAATAGCTCACGAGATGGGACACTATTATGCCGCTCTTTATAATCCTCACGTAAACTCTATGGACCTTGCCGAGACACAGTCACAGACAAACGAACTCCTTCTTCTCGACTACACAAAGGATGCTCTCCCCCGCCCCGTTTACAGCACGCTCAAGGGATATTCGGTCTACAATTTCGTTATTCAATCCATAGTATGTGTTATTATAGACGAGTTTGAACAGAAGGTATATGCACTCGATAGCGTAGAGGGCTACGGCTCCGCGGAATTCGACGCTATTATGAAAGAGGTCTGCGAGCAGTACGGCGGTATAACATACGTAAATAGCAACATCACGGATATGAACGATTATTGGCGTGCGGTGGCTACTAACTCCCCCGTATATTACATAAGCTACGCTACGTCTATGGTTGAGTCCCTCAATATATTCGCAATAGCTTGTCAGGACTCCGCACAGGGCCGTGAAATGTATAGAAAGCTGGTCGAGGAGGTCAACGAGGACGACGGCTTTAGCGGAGCAATTTCAAAAATAGGTCTTACAAGCCCCTTCCAGAAAGAGACTTTTGATGCAATATCGGGACTTATGACAAAATAAACTCAGAAAACGTCCAAACTAAAAAACTTTGAATGGAGAAATATTATGCCCATACAGGAATCAGGCGAGATGTATCTCGAGACTATACACGTTCTGTCAAAGAAGCACGGCTACGTACGAGCTATTGACATAGGTGATTATATGGGCTATTCCAAACCCTCGGTCAGTCGCGCTATGAGTATTCTGAAGTCCAAGGAGCTGATCGAGGTCGATAAGAACGGCCATATCACTCTGACTAAAGCAGGCGAGGAGATTGCCGTGAAAATGTATGAGCGTCACACGATACTCACCAATTTTCTCATTGATCTCGGAGTTGATTCCGATGTCGCCGCGGACGATGCCTGCAAAATGGAGCACCACATAAGCGAGCAAAGCTTTGATGCCATTAAATCTCACGCGCTCAGGTGCAAAAAACAGTAATATAAAAAGACCGCCGTTTAACGGCGGTCTTTTTATATGTAATTATTCTGCCTCAGGGCTCTGGGCAGCTTGCTTTGCTGCCTTCTTCTCTGCCCTTTTGGCAAGTCTTGCCTCGCGCTTGAGTTTCTTCTCGTGAGCCTTCATATCTGCCTCGGTATATTGCTTTCCGCACGCAGAGCACCTGAACTCGTACCAAATGAATTTCACCTTCTCACCGAGCGGCAAGCCGCAGACGTTGAAATCAAAATCCTTTGCCGCCTTTGTACTTGCCTTTACCACGCGGGTCATCTTCTTGACCTTGAGCACGTGGTCGCAGATGGGGCACTTGTGCTTTTTGAGCCTCATATAAATGACGCTTCCCGTGTCTTTTTTTACACCGGTTACCATAGCTTACCTCACAAAATAAATGTTTTCTGACTTTTCTCAAATACCCAAAAACGCCGCTCCGACGATTCCCGCATCGTTACCAAGCTCGGCAATAACTATCCTCGTGGGCTTAATGAAATCACCTCCGTACATCTCTGCCGTCACTGTGGGGGTGATGAGATCAAGCAAAAGCTGTCCCTCTCCCGATATACCTCCGCCTATGGAGAGTACCTCGGGTTGAAAAATGTTTATCATGCTTGCGATTCCGCTTGCAAGATATTTGGCGTAAGTGTCTACGACCTCTTTTGCCGCCGCGTCGCCCTTGCGCATTCCGTCAAAGGCAACTCTGCCGTTGACCTTACCGTATTTAGCTGCGATATCCGTCATAGCGGTGGCTCTTCCCGACGCCTCACACTCCTCTATTTTTTCACTAGTCATTTTTACAAGAGCCGTTGCCGAGCTATACGCCTCCCAACAGCCGCGTCTTCCACAGCCGCAGGGACGTCCGCCCACCTCAATAACCACGTGACCAAGCTCTGTCCCCGCGTAGTTGAAGCCCGAGAACACCTTGCCGCCAATGATAACTCCACCGCCAACTCCTGTGCCGAGGGTTATCATTACCGAATCACTTGTTCCCTTTGCCGCTCCCGCGACCGCCTCTCCCCACGCTGCCGCGTTAGCATCGTTCTCAACGTGGATATTGGAGATGCCGAGTCTATTACCAAGCTCGCGGCATATAGGAAACTTTCTAAAGGGCAGATTGCAGGAATATTCTATGATTCCATCCGTGTGATTGGCAACGCCGGGAGAGGCTACCCCAATCGCCTCAATGTCCGACAGACTTATCCCCGCCTCATCACAAACGTCTCGGCAAAGCCCTGCCATATCGTCCATAATGAGCGATGCCTTACGCTCTGCTCCCGTAGGAATGCTCTTTTTCCTTATTATTTTAAAATCCTCGCCCACGATAGCCGCGGCGATATTTGTTCCTCCAAGATCAATACCTATACGATACATAAAATTCTCTCCTTTTAGCCTACAAGCGACCCTTATTGCACATATCTGCTATGTTTATTATACATTAAAATCTCTTTTATGTCAATTGGTCCGCGGACTTATTTACAACAGAATCAACCAAACACTTCTGCCGCTGCTATCACCTTTAACATTTCCTTGTCTACCTTGTCACGTCCGTACGCGTCGAGAAAACGGTCTCTATATTCATTTGTTTTCAAATTGAACTCAAGCGTCCATACTCCCCAAAACAGATCGATATGCCTGTCTCCGACTCCGCCGTTTCCAAGATCTATAAATCCCGAGAGCCTCCAATCCTTGAGCATTATGTTCGGCAGACAGTAATCACCGTGCAACAAAGTGTCGCACCTCAAGGCGTGCTTACCCTGCTCGAACACTCTTATAGCCTCAGGTGCCGAGGAATATCCGAAGCTATCCGGAAAATGAGACTTGTCATAATTATCGGTGCGGTAATTTTCCTCTACCGTGGCAATATATTCAGCCGTTCTGTTCCGCACGGGACATTTACTGTAGTCAATCTCGTGGAGCCTTCTCAGCTCCAAAGCGATCGTGTCGCACAGGCGCTTGGGTTCGCTGAGGTAATGGGAATCAACACAATCCTCCCCTAACACCGCTGCCGTGAGAAGAAGGTCAAAGTCTCCCGAGATATAGCTTAAGACCTCTGTTCCCAATCCAATAGAATGGAAATATTGAGTCATCTGCGCCTCACGCATAAGCGTGCCGCTTTTTGCGGTCTTGAGATAATAGCCGCCATCCTTGTCTAGGAAATACACTCTGGCCTCGGCAGAGCAAGAGCTGTCATATATCCGCGCTCCCGAGGCCCACCGTTCAAGCTCAGACGGCACGTCAAAGGGTAACGCTCTCAATAATGTTTTTTTCATCATATTATCCATTGTCACCAAACAAACGGTATCAGGCGACACTTCACTTTCGTTTTGTATTCTGCATATCCTTCAAGACCGTCGACTAAAACCTTTTCCTCATTCAATATGCGGATAACGGTTACCAAGGGATATAGTGCAAACGGGATGATTCCCCAGAACGAACCGAGAATCAACGGCAATGGTAAAAACATCAACAATGTCGCAAGATACATCGGGTGACGGACAATACCGTATAGCCCCGTACTGATAACGGTTTGATTTTCTTGTACCTCTACAGTACGCGAAAGATAAGCATTTTCGCGCATTACCTCGGCGTATATTCCATAGCCAACCAAAAACAACACAGAAGCGACTATCACAAGCCAAAGCGGAACGCTCGACCAACCAAAACGGAAATCAAGTGCCGATAAAACAAATCCTATCGGAAACATTAAACCCGAAAGTACGATAACACCGCGTTGTGTTTTTTCTTTTTCTTTATTGTTCAGTCGCTTTTCAAGAAGTGCGGGTGATTTTGCAAAGAGGACAATTCCTATAAACAGCATAGGAATAAAAAGCAGAGCTATAAACAGCCAAGCACCCGGATAATTTATCGTCCAAGCAGGGAGGAACAAAAGCAGACCTACCAAAGCAAGTCCCATTATGTATTTTATAAGTGCATTAAAAATGAGTTTCATAGATTTCCTCCCTTCCATATCTTGAACCTAACTGCTGTAAAACGAACTTTCGAGTTTTGCTCAAAACTCACATTTGTCCTTATGCGTTCCCCTTTGCGGTGGTGATGGAGGCGATGAGCAATTTGCGGATTTTGCTACACTTGGCGTACATATCCTTGTACTCCTCCTCGGTTATCATGTGTGTATCCTTGAACAAACCGAGCCAATAATCCGTTTCATAGCATTCTTTCAAAGCTATTTGAAACTTGTTGATAAAATCCGCTTTACTTGCCGCATAGTTGGCTTCGTGAATGTTTGCTCCGATACTTGTGCCGCTCCGCAATACTTGATTTAACAGTACATTGCTTTTGCGGTTTTCTTTTATGTCGGTGCAAAGATTAACGATATCAACGGCAAATTGCTTCGATAAGTCGACTAAAAAGTTTTCTTTCATCGTAATTCCTCATTTTAAAATGATTTGACACTCCGTGTCATGAATTGAAACTACGTTTCATGATTTCTCGCTTCGCTCCATGAATTGACGCTGTGCGTCATTTTTTTTGAGATGAATTGACGGCGTTGTCATCATGAATTGAATTGCAACCCCAATGCGCCGCAGCGCAATTCATGCCGCAGGCAATTCATGGCGAAGCCAATTCATGCAACCGCAAGGTTGCAATTCATTGTTGAATCAATCGTTTGAGACAAACGATTGATTCAACATGTCCTGTTGATGGAAAAAGATCCACGGGAGTGACCTCGCCTACTGAGTATCCCTTTTTGACAAAATACGCGCAATCCCTGGCTAAAGTGTCGGGGTTGCAGGAAACGTACACTATCCTTGGAACACAGAGCGCATCGAGGTAGTCGATGAGCTCCTCTGTCGTTCCCTTCCTCGGTGGGTCTATCACCACGACGTCGGGGCAGAAATCTCCGAGATTATCCTGCGCTGACGCCAAAATTCCACGCGTGTCCGATGCGTCTCCGCAGAAGAAATAAGCGTTTTCTATTCCGTTGAGCGCGGCGTTTCCCTTAGCGCACTCGACCGCCTCGGCTACTATCTCAACACCGACAAGGCGGGAGACCTTATCCGCCATAGACAGTCCGATAGTTCCCGTGCCACAATAAAGGTCGGCAAGAATTTCCTTGCCCGTAAGCTCTGCTCTGTCACGGGCAATGCCGTACAAAAGCTCTGCCGCATCTCTGTTAACTTGATAAAATGAGCCTGCGGATATCTTGAAGCTGAGGCCGCAAAGCTCGTCAATTATATAATCATTACCGCCGATACAGACAAATTCGTCGCCGAGAATAACGTTTGTATTTTTCTTATTGATATTGAGCATCACCGACGTGACCTGTGGAAAATTTTCGGTGACCTCACGTGCAAATTTGTCCGCACAAGCAAGCTTGTCGGCGTTGATTACAAGACAGACCATTATCTGACCTGTTTTTTCTGCGATTCGGAGATAGATATGGCGCAAAGTTCCGCCACCGCTCTCCTCATCGTAGGCTTTTATTCTGTTTTTTTCGGCAAAATCGGTAATGAAAGCCACTATGTCTCCGAAAATTTCGGGCTGAAGCATACACTCCTCGCAGGGAATCAGATTATGCGTCTTGGTCGCGAAAAAGCCCGCGCGAACTCTACCCTGCACCTCTCGCACAGGGTATTGCCCTTTATTTCTGTATCCCGTGACCTTTTCCGTATGAGCGGTGTCACCGACGGCAACGTCAGGCAATCCCGCCTTACGAAAGGCACTCTTGACGTAATTTTTCTTGAGCTCAAGCTCATATTCATAGCTTATGCTCCTATAACAGCAGCCACCGCAGGACGCAGGAGCCTTGCACTGACTTTTGCGGAGTCCATTGTGGACATCGGCGCGGTGGGGCGATGCCTCGAGAAGCTCCTCAAGCCGCGCGACAAGGTATGACGACGAGGTCTTGATGATCTTACCGAGCACCAAGTCACCCGTAACAGCTCCCTTTACGAACACGGTTATCCCGTTCTCGTCGGGGTAGTGCGCGACCCCGCACCCCAGATTGTTCAAGTCGGTAATGCGGAGCTCTATCAATTGATTTTTCTTTATGTTCACTGTATTTTCCCTATCCACGTAAAATCAGGTAGTGCTATCAGATATAGAATTCCTTACCGTCGTCAAGGCGCAGACAGCCAAGGCAGCCGCCACGTGCCTCTCCGCAGTCTATATCTATACTCCCGTTGCCGTAGAATATTTTGCCGTCTCCGCCGTTATCCTCGGTGGTGGGGTTATGTCCTACTATCACGGTCTTGTCCTCGAAATACCTTTTGGTAAGGTCAAGAGGCTCGGAGAAAAATGCCTCCGGCTCAAGAGAGTCAAGGTCTGCATCGGCACAAAAGTCCGCTATACCTGCGTGAAGGAGCAGATACTGCTTGCCTGCCACTTCTACCTCCTCATAGAGCGTCATATCCGAGAGGTAATCTATAATACCCTCTCTCATCTCGGCGTCAAGCGTGCGGAAGGAATCAAGCGTGACCTGCCCTCCGTCTGCCGCCCATTCGGTCATCTTGGTGATGAATTTTTTGTCGGGAGTCTCACCCGATTTGAGCATTTTTTCAAATCCTGACAGCATCTTCACAGCAGTATAGTCGTGCTCTCCAACGATGGGGTACACGTTATATCTTACGCTGAGGTCACCGATAAGCTCCATTACCTCGTCGCCATAATCAACTATATCTCCAAGTACGTACATTATGTCACTTTCCTTGAAGGATATGGTCTCAACAAGCTTTTTAAATTTTGTATAACAGCCGTGCAGATTTGCAACTACGTACGTCATTTATATAAACCAACCTTTCAAGCTTAATTTAAAGGGATACTATTTTATTTGAGAAGAATATCTCAACGTGTGCCTCGGGACACGCGCTCGATGCCTTCTCTGCAAGGACCTTACACACGGGATACTCGGTAAAGAAATGACCTGCCGTCACGAGATTCATATTATAATCCGACGATGAGAGATACTGATGATATTTCATATCTCCCGTAACGTAGGTGTCTGCTCTCGCCGTCGCCGCCATCTCGACAAAATCTCCGCCCGAGCCGCCTATCAGAGCTACTCTCTTGACAGGTCTGCCTGCGCTTAAAAGCGCCACGCCGGCTCCACCCGCCAAATCAGCGGTCGAAAGGGATTTTTTTACGGAAATGCAGAATTCCTCTGCCGTCATCTCGCACTTGAGCTCTCCTATGCGCATTATCCTATCCTTGTCACCATCGACAGTTTTTATATTCTCAAGCCCCAGAAGCTCCGCAAGAGTGTCGTTTACTCCTCCATCAAGCGCGTCAAGACGGGTATGGAATGACATTACGGATATAGAGTTCTGCGCAAGCTTTACCGCGCGTCTGCCCGCTGGCAGAGTAGCATTGATACCCATAAGCGAACCGAAAAATATCGGGTGGTGCGAGAGTATTACGTCAAAGCCCTCGTCTGCTGCCTTTGATATTACCTCGTCGGTAACGTCAAGGGCGACGAGTACCTTTTTTACCGTTCTGTCAGGCTCGGGGCAGGACTCAAGACCGTCCTTGTCCCATTCACAAGAAAGAGACGTAGGTATGTATTCACAAAGCTTTTGATAAAATTCGATAGCCTTCATATATGCTTCTCCATTTACTCGGATTATTGTCAAAGGTAACGCGATAGAGAGCGGATAAGCTCCTCCTCGTATGAAAAGTCCCGTCCTGCCGCCATCTTGCCATTCATTCTGGTCTCAAGGCTGCGTACACATCTGCTTACGTAGGCTCTGGTATCACCGTCAAGTCTGTTCTCGTCAAGAACTCCCACGCATGCCTCCGCCTCGGACAGCTCTCTTATCTGTCCGTCGTACTCCGCACAGATGATGCGGTATATCCTGTCGTCACGGCCATTTTCCATAACGATAGTCTCTTTTTTTACAGCAAAGCCCTGCGCCGCAAGGTATTTTGCCACTGTCTCTGCGTGCGTCATAGGCTGAAGTATGAGGGTTATTCCCTCTTTTTTTATCCACGGCGCCGCGTCAAGTATAGACACGATAAGCTCGCCGCCCATTCCAAGCACCGTAATGCAGTCGGGTGAAAAATCCCGCGCGCCGCCAAGTCCGTCCGCACGTATCGCAGTAATGCGCGACGACAGACCGTTTTTGCCTATATTGGCGACCGCCGCCGCTACGGGCCCCTCGTTTATATCAGAAGCGAGAGCGCACTCTATTTTGTTTTCAAGACACAGCGCTATCGGCAGATACGCATGGTCACTGCCTATATCGGCAAGCCTTGCCCCCACGGGCACAAGCTCTGCCGCCGCGCGAAGCCGTTTGTCAAGCATAGTCACTCTCCCTCAAATCATCAATATTGAAGATTTCCGCCGAGGCGGAAATCTTGTTTTTTGCCTATTATTTGTTGGCAAGGTACTCGTTTATCTTTGCAACGAGCTCATCCGCGTCAGTTCCGTGCACCGCGCAAGCCTCCTCAATGGACTCTCCGCGAGATGCGGGACAGCCAAGACAGTGCATACCGATAGCAAAGAAAAATTCTGCAGTTCCTCTGTCATAATCGAGGATATCGCCGATAATACTTTCTTTTGTTACTTTCATTCTAAAGCTCCTCCTTTAAATATATTTTATCACTTTATATTATACCCTTTTCACGCCTAAAAGTCAAGGGCGGCTCATATATTTTTGCCTTGTTTTGATGAATTTTGTCGCGTGCTCGGGCGTGTCGCGAGTATAATTTTCCCAAGCGCAATAATTTGTAAAAATTCTCTTGCAAAAAGCCATCTTATGTGATATAATATAGAGTGATTTATTGTGTAATTTATATTTTCGCCGATCATTTGGCGAAAAGGAACGGAGATATTGATGATAATAGCACTTGAAGAAGCTAAGCACAAGCTTGTCGCCTTGCGTGCGGACATAAAGGAGCTCGGACACGCGCTCCGAGTAGACGACCTCAAAGCAAGATCTGCCGAGCTTGAGGCTATGACTCTTGACCCGAATTTCTGGAGCAACCCTGACTCCGCGAATAAAATAACTCAAGAAATAAAGCAGGCGCAGGATACTATCGAGGGATATGAAAAGCTTTGTGCTCGACTTGAGGACGCTATCGCTCTTGCCGAAATGGCTATTGAGGAGAACGACGAGGACAGCGTTGACGAGGTGCAGAGCGAGCTTGTAGAGATAGAGGCAACTGCCGAAAAGGAGCGCATTTCCGTGCTCTTGTGCGAGGAATATGACAAAAACAACGCCATAGTTTCATTCCACCCGGGCGCAGGCGGCACCGAGGCGCAGGACTGGGCGCAGATGCTCTACCGTATGATAACTCGTTGGGCAGAAAAATCAGGATTTAAGGTCAAGCTCATAGATTGGCTTGACGGAGATGCCGCAGGTATAAAGTCGGCTACCATTATGGTCGAGGGACTCAACGCCTACGGATATCTCAAGAGCGAGAACGGCGTTCACCGTCTTGTGCGAGTTTCTCCGTTTGACGCAGCAGGCAGAAGACAGACCTCCTTCTCTTCTATCGAGGTAATGCCCGAATTTGAAAACGTTGACAACGTGGTCCTTCGCGACGAGGATCTTGAGATAACCGCTCACCGCTCATCGGGCGCGGGTGGACAGCACATCAACAAGACCGACTCGGCTATCCGTATCGTGCACAAGCCTACGGGAATCGTGGTCGGCTGTCAGACAGAGAGAAGCCAGCTTCAGAACAAGGAAACGGCACTCAAGATGCTCAAGGCAAAGCTTATGGAGATAAAGCTCCGTGAGAGACTTGATACCATTGAGGAAATTCAAGGCAACAAGACCAACATCGAGTGGGGCGCGCAGATACGCTCGTACGTATTTATGCCCTACACACTCGCAAAGGACACAAGAACAGGCTACGAGGACGGAAATATCCAATCCGTTATGGACGGAAATATCGACGGCTTCATCAACGCCTACCTAAAGATGAACGCAAAGAAATAAAAAATCATTGAGGCAGCTTCATTTAGCCAAAACAAAATCCACATAAAATAGGGAAATCCGCCGAAAAAATCGGCGGATTTCCACATTTGAAAGACAAAAACTATATTTTTAAGTTGTTTTTTGTCTAAGCTCCTGGAGGTGACTTTTGTTCTGCGCTAAGTGAAGCAGCCACAATTTTTGATCACCTTTTATTTTTGACTCTTACCTGCCAGATAACGTGCAATGTCCACATTATCTTCATTTCCCGAAATCAAATACGTTATTAAGTTTTCAGTTGATGGCTTGTAATCAACAAAATCCAATTCTACAACTTTTCCCAAATCACTGTCATAGATTGAGCTCGGACTTATACTTATCTTCACACTGTTGATAATAGTGGTAATATAACGTAAAGAACCATTAGAACTATAGGTATATTGAATATCATTATAAAACACTTTGTTATTGTCAAACTCTTTCCCGTACAGAAATCCCTCTATAGGCTTAGCTTGTAACTGTACCGTATCCGTTGCAACAAGACTACCCTTTTCGGCTTCCTCAAGATGTGTAATGAATACGTCTATCAAAAATCCGTTTTCGTCCGACAAATGATATCCGTAATACGATAAATAATCTCTATCTGGAATAACAAAACTCTGTAGATCTCCGATATCTTTAAGCATGTCATACGTTATAAAGTCATTTGGCATAACGTCTGTTTCTATAAATTTATAATATTCTTCAACAGAAGTCAAATAAATTGATTCTGCATCAATATCCAGATCCTCATTATCCGTATTTGTGTCTTTCGCGTAACTAGATTCAGTTAAACTGTCTTCTAAATTATTGATGTTTGTATCTGTCAAATTGCACGATACCGCACACAACAAACAAAGCAAAACCAATATCACGAGAATCATTACTTTTAATCTCATTAGCTACCTCCCAAATTGATATGTGTCAGTGATTAAACTTATCTGCCGCTGCCTTGATCGTGGCCTTGCACCCATCACAAACTATTAAGTTATTTAAAACATGAGGGCTTTCTCTATCCTCTCCGTAAATACATAAACTACTATAGCCTTCTCCCTTATCTTGAGTTGAAGGACCATTAGCCCCATAATGGTCTAAACCTGCTGTAAATAAATGACCCAATTCATGCATAATTGTCTTTCTCTCACTCAACTCCGAGGTCACGTTAGTTATCATACAAAATCCTGAAGAGCGCTTAGCTAGACCATTTATGCCGCCAAAGTGATGCTGCCCATTAGAATCATCGCGACAATATTTGTGACCAACAAAAACGACCGCAACATTTACGCTAATATCTGGAGGGGTAATGCGATACATTATATTATAGAAATTCTTGTGATGCAATTCTTCATTTATATTGTTAAACCCTTGGGAATTATTACAATCGGTATTAGTCCCATGAGGGCAACAAGTGGAATAAGTTCCACCGCTTAATTGGTCACAATAATCTCCCCATGAAACAAAGTTTGATAATTCAGAGAAATCTATTAATACTCCATAGTACTCAAGAAACTTCAATTTGATTTCCGACATGCTATTGGATATCTTGGTCAAGTAATCCGGGTATCTTAAACCATAAGCCGTATCAACCATTATGTTAATTTTTAATGTTCCGTTTTGAATTTTAAAATCCCACTCATCCCTATAATTCGTATCATCAGTATATGGGATCATAGTGAGATTTGTACCATTGCTGTTTGCATTAAGCGGCACCGCCAATACATTTCCGCTTGACTCAGTGGCTTTGCAAATTAGTTTATAATTTCCCGACGTTGTTTCTACAAATCGCCACAGTGTGTAATCACTTGACGTATCATATTGCCGTATTACTGTAGTTGCAGTGGAATCAACACCGATATATTTACTGCTGTATGGGGACTTGATGCTGAAATATCCCGCGCTTTGTACTTCAAACAGCCATTTTGATTGTGGTTTTCCGTTAAATTGCCATTGTTGGATTATTGCTTCGGCTGCCTTGGACGGCCCCTC